>DSAU01000281.1 GCA_011046315.1 bacterium | reverse complement strand
ATTGCGAGGAGCGAAGCGACGAAGCAATCTCTTAAATATTTGATAAGATTGCTTCGCTCCGCTCGCAATGACATGCTGACTAAAAACTTTTGCAAAAAAAACAAAGACTTTACTTGTAATACTGTAAGGATTGAAAACGGAGTAGGTAGTCACGATGAGAGATTTAGTAATTTTGGAATGCACGGAATGTAAGAACCGGAATTATACAACCACAAAAAATAAAAGGAAACATACCGCGCGAGTCGAATTTAAAAAATATTGTCCTTTTTGCAATCAACATAAGATTCATAAAGAGACGCGATAGATTGGTTTTAGGCCAGTAGCTCTAACGGTTAGAGCACCGGTCTCCAAAACCGGGTGATGGGGGTTCGAATCCCTCCTGGCCTGCCAGGTTATTATAAAAAATCAACGGGAGTTTGAGCGAAAAATGTTCCGTAAAATAAGCAATTTTCTCAATGATGTGCAACTGGAAATGTCAAAGGTCAGTTGGCCAAGTCGTGTAGAATTGAAAGGGACAACCACGATTGTTATTGTGTTGACCCTTATTCTGTCTATATTTATTCTGATAACGGATAAATCACTGGAAGGTATTTTGAATGTAATTTATTAGCCCTGCTAATATGCAATTGTTTTGAGGGAGTTTTGGAAGATCTGGAAAAAAAATGGTATGTGATCCATATATTGTCCGGCCATGAAAATAAAGTAAAGGCTTACATCGAAAATGAGGTCTCCCGGTTAGGATTGGAAGATAAAATATTCACCGTTCTTATTCCTTCCGAAGAGGTCACTGAAATGAAAGATGGGAAAAAGAAATTGAAAAATAAGGTCTTTTTTCCCGGATACATTTTAGTAGAGATGGTGCTGGATAAGGATGCCTTACATGTTATTTCCAATACTCCGGGTGTGACCCATTTTGTAGGATCAAAAAACAAACCAATGCCTTTACGCCCCGAGGAGATCAAACGAATATTGGGTCGAGTTGATGAAGCTAAAAATCGGGAATTAATCGAAGTTCCGTTTCGAGAGGGCGATCCGATCAAAGTGATCGACGGACCGTTTACTGATTTCACCGGAGTGGTGAAAGAGGTTAATGAAGAAAAGAGCAAATTAAAAGTGATGGTAAGTATTTTTGGTCGTTCAACACCGGTTGAACTGGATTTTTTACAAGTTGAATTGGAGAAGTAATTTTCAATGGCAAAAAAAATTAAAGGCACAATCAAGCTGCAAATACCGGCTGGTAATGCAAATCCCTCGCCGCCAGTTGGACCGGCGCTCGGTCAGCATGGTGTAAATATCATGGAGTTTTGCAAGGCTTTCAATGCAAAAACACAAGAAAAACAGGGGCTTATTATTCCTGTGATCATTACAGTTTATGCTGATCACTCGTTTACTTTTATTACCAAGACGCCTCCTGCTGCAATCCTATTGAAAAAAGCAGCCGGATTGGAAAAGGGATCAGGTGAGGCCAACAAACAAAAAGTGGGTAAAGTAACCCGAAATCAGGTTAAAGAAATTGCTGAACTGAAAATGAAAGACCTGAATGCCTTTTCAATTGAAGGCGCTATGGCAATGGTTGAGGGAACTGCCCGCAGTATGGGAATCACTATTGAAGAATAAAATTTTTACTGACCAGGATTGGTGGAGTCAAAATGAAAAGAAGCAAACGTTATAAACAATCAGTATCAAAGCTCGATAGGTCCAAACAGTACACCCTGGGCGAAGCGATCGAATTAATAAAAAGCTTACCCCATGCAAAATTTGATGAATCGGTTGAAGTTGCCCTGCGTCTGGGGGTCAATCCGCGTCATGCAGATCAGATGGTACGTGGAACCGTAACGCTTCCTAACGGGACTGGCAAAACCGTCCGTGTTTTGGTGTTGACCAAAGGCGGCAAGGAAAAAGAAGCTCAGGCAGCGGGTGCCGATTATGTGGGTTTGGAAGAATATGTTGAGAAAATCCAGGGTGGATGGTTGGAATGCGATGTGATAATTGCCACACCAGATGCAATGGGTGTTGTGGGAAAATTAGGTCGGATTCTCGGTCCTAAAGGCATGATGCCCAATCCCAAAAGCGGCACGGTGACAATGGATGTGGCCCAAGCGGTTAATGAGATTAAAGCGGGAAAGATCGAATTTCGTGTCGATCGAAATGGTAATTTGCATGCCGCAGTCGGAAAACTGTCATTCGATGCCAACAAAATTAAAGAGAACATGTTGGCTTTTTTGGATATGGTTGTTCGATTAAGACCAACCTCTGCCAAGGGTCAATATTTGCGTGCAGCAACAGTTACAACGACTATGGGACCAGGCATTGCTCTGGAAAGATCCGCCTTGTTGGACGAATTAAAGTAAGCTAAAAACCTAACGCGATTAAGGGATGTAGATCGATGGCAAGACCTGAAAAAGAAAAACTCGTTGACGACATTGCAGATAAACTCAAAAATTCCGCCAGTGTATATTTAGCTGATTACAAAGGGCTGAATGTTGAAGAAATTAATGATCTGCGAAATCAGCTTCGAGAACGCTCGGTAGAATTTATCGTTGTCAAAAATACACTGGCCCGACTGTCTGCTAATAAAGTCGGCTATGAAAATTTGGTACAATACTTAACCGGTCCCACTGCAATGGCTTTTGCGTTGGCAGATCCGATTATCGGCGCAAAAGTATTGGTTGATTTTGCCAAGAAAAATGAAAAATTGGCAATAAAAGCCTGCATTTTTGATGGACAAATTTATGACCAGACGCGGGTAAGACAAATCGCCCAGATACCGTCAAGAGAACAGGTTTTGGCGCAAACATTGGGAATGATCAGTGGACCGTTGAGAGGGCTGGTCAATGTTGTTCATGGTTTGTTGTCGGCAACGGTTAATGTATTGGATCAAATTCGCAAACAAAAAGAAAATTGAACTTAGAGATTGAGTACTAAAAATTTCACGGAGGACGAAAAATGTCTGAACCAAAAGCAGCGGTTGCAGCAGAAGAAAAAGCGACTGATACCAGCGAAAAAGTATCGACTGCGAGCAAAAATGTGACAAAGATTGTTGAAGCAATTGAAAAATTGTCGGTTTTAGAGTTAGTAGAACTGATTAAAAATTTGGAAGACAAGTTTGGTGTTTCTGCGCAAGCAATGGCAATGGCGCCGATGGCAGCCGCAGCCCCGGCTGAGGCAGAAGCTGCTGAAGAGCAAACCGAATTTGATGTTGTATTGACCAATGTTGGCGAAAAGAAAATCCAGGTGATTAAGGTCGTCCGCGAAGTTACTTCACTTGGCTTAAAAGAAGCCAAGGATCTGGTGGATTCTGCTCCGAAACCGGTGAAAGAGGGCGTCAACAAAGAAGAAGCAGAAGAAATAAAGAAAAAATTCGAAGAGATGGGAGCTACCATCGAAATTAAATAAGTAATCTGATGGTCTGCCATCCGGAAAATATTCTTCGAAATTGTGATTGTCGCAGCGATTGGAGGCTGATAATCGGTTTCGGGGATTATTTTTTATTAGACAGAATAATTTTTCGATGAAAGTTGAAAAGAGGTTAATTTTTTAATGCAAAATACCATCAAAAAATCAAAGCGGATATCATTTTCAAAGATCGTCAGAATCGCTGATATGCCTGATTTGCTCAATATTCAGCTTGCATCATTCAAGGACTTTATCCAGCCGGATGTTGATCCTGATGCACGGGAGAATAAGGGCTTACAAGCAGTTTTTACCAGCATCTTTCCGATTGTGGATAGCCGGGAAAATTTTATTCTTGAGTTTGTATCCTATTATCTCGAAAATCCCAAGTATTGCGTCAAGGAATGTCAGGAACGTGGCGCAAGCTATGCCGCGCCTTTAAAAGCGAAACTTCGTCTGTCAATGCGCGATCCGGATAGTGATGCGGATCAATATGTGGATACAATTGAGCAGATTGTCTATCTGGGAAATATCCCGATGATGACCGAACAGGGAACTTTTATCATCAACGGCGCCGAACGAATAATCGTGAGTCAGTTGCACCGTTCCCCTGGTGTCTTCTTTGATGAGACAAAACATCCGAATGGGACGAAGATTTATTCGGCAAGAATAATTCCTCTGCGGGGATCCTGGTTGGAATTTCTAACGGACATTAACGATATTATGTACGTGTATATTGACCGACGAAAAAAATTCCCGGTGACTACACTGCTTCGTTCGCTGGGCTATTCCACGGATCAGCAACTGTACGAATTGTTTGACATGGTTACTGATGTCAAAGTAGATGAACCGGAAATCGAATCTTATCTGGATCAAACCATTCTCATGGATGTTATTGATTTTGAGACGGGTGAGATTTTGATTGAGAAAGATTCCGTTCTGGATCAAGATGCTTTGAGGGTTATCCGGGAACGGCAAATAGAATCAATAAAATTTCTGAAACAGCGGACGCCATTCAGCCCGGAAGTAATCAACAATACGATTCGTAAAGACCCTGCAAAATCGGAAAATGAAGCGCTTGAAATAATTTATCGGCATTTGCGCGCCGGAGATGCGCCGGATATTGAAACTGCGCGCAATCTGGTGGACCGGTTTTTCTTTAACCCGAAGCGCTATGACCTGGGAGAGGTGGGTCGTTATCGGCTCAACAAAAAATTGGGATTGAATTTCGAACCTGATCTCACTGTTTTGAGCAAAGAGGATATTGTCGCAATTATCAAATATCTGCTTGATTTGCGGAATGGAAATCGTACTGCTGATGATATTGATCATCTGGGTAACCGGCGAATTAAAACTGTGGGCGAGCAATTGGCAGCTCAGATGAATGTGGGATTATCGAGAATGGCTCGAACGGTCAAAGAGCGGATGAATTTGCGCGATAATGAAAATTTGACGCCGCAAGATCTGGTGAACGCACGCACCATTCTCTCAGTAATCAATACTTTTTTTGGAACCAGCCAGTTGTCTCAGTTTATGGATCAGACCAATCCGCTTGCTGAAATGACTCATAAAAGAAGGCTTTCCGCGCTTGGTCCTGGTGGTTTAACACGGGAACGCGCGGGCTTTGAAGTTCGTGATGTTCACTATACACATTATGGCAGGCTTTGTCCCATTGAAACGCCGGAAGGACCGAACATTGGTCTCATTTCGTCGCTGACTACATTTGCAATCATTAATAAACTCGGGTTTATTGAAACGCCGTATCGTAAAGTCGTAAACGGCAGGGTAACCAAGGACATTGAATTCCTTTCAGCCGATGATGAAGAAAATTTTTCTGTAGCCCAGGCTAACGCACCCATTAAAGAAAACGGCGATTTTATCAATGAACAAGTTCTGGTCCGGTATCGGGCGGATTATCCGCTGGTATCACCTGAGGTCGTGGACTATATGGATGTGTCACCGAATCAAATGGTATCTGCTGCGGCATCGTTAATTCCGTTTCTGGAACATGATGATGCAAACCGCGCCTTGATGGGTTCAAACATGCAGCGACAATCTCTACCACTGTTGAAGCCTGAAGCTCCGCTGGTGGGTACCGGCCTTGAAGAAAAAGTCGCCAGAGATTCGCGCGCAATGATCATCTGCAAACGCAGCGGCGTTGTGGAAAAAGTTTGTGCAACTGAAATTGTTGTGCGCACTGATGTTGGAGGCGAAAGTGAAGAGCTGGATATCGATGATTTGCTCGATTTTGATCATGGAGATGTCGATGTATATGAGCTGACAAAATTTAAGCGAACAAATCAGGATACATGCACCAACCAGATACCTATTGTCAAAAAAGGTGATGTTGTGAAAGCCGGGGACGTTCTGGCTGACGGATGCGCTACTGAAAATGGTGAACTGGCGTTGGGTAAAAATATTTTAGTAGCGTTTATGCCGTGGCGTGGCTACAATTTTGAAGATGCCATTGTGATTTCTGAACGAGTGGTACAGGAAGATGTTTACACATCAATTCATATCGAGGAACATGAACTTCAGGTTCGTGATACCAAGCGTGGCGAGGAAGAGTTGACCCGGGAGATTCCCAATATCAGTGAAGAAGCAACAAGAAATTTGGATGAAAACGGAATTGTTAGAGTCGGCGCTGAAGTACAGGACGGCGATATTTTGGTTGGAAAGGTTACTCCGAAAGGAGAAACCGACCCCACTCCTGAGGAGAAATTGCTCAAAGCTATTTTTGGAGAAAAAGCTGGTGATGTAAAAGATGCATCCTTGAAAGCGCCTACTGGTTTAAAAGGAATCGTCATCGATACCAAACTTTTCTCCAGAAAAAAGCGAGATTCAAAAACCAAAAGACAGGATAAAAAAGCAGTGGATCAGCTTGATCAATGGCTATCCGAAGAGAAACAAAGGATTAAAAAGCTGCGCGATAAAAAAATAATCAAAGTTTTGCAAAATCAAACATCTGTTGGTATCCGCGACTTGGAAACCGGACGAGTGGTTATTCGCGCTAAAGCTGTTTTGAAGAAGGAAAGTCTGAAAGATGTGGATTTCGATTCGCTGGATTTGGCACAGCCGTTGGTTGAAGATGCAGAGAAAAACGCCTTGGTCGCCCAGATATTGGAAAGATATTATACCAAGTTAGATTTAGTTGACGAAGAGTATGAAAATCGAAAATTTAAAATAACTGTCGGCGACGAACTTCCTCCGGGCATTGTGCAAATGGCAAAAGTCTATATCGCCAAAAAACGCAAATTAATGGTTGGTGATAAAATGGCAGGTCGCCACGGAAACAAGGGTGTAGTGGCAAAGATAGTCCCGATAGAAGATATGCCATTTTTGCCCGATGGCACACCGGTTGATATTATCCTCAATCCGCTGGGCGTGCCCTCTCGAATGAATTTGGGACAAATTATGGAAACCAATCTGGGATGGGCAGCTAAAATTTTAAACACCATGTATTCTACACCGGTTTTCGATGGTGCTGATCTGGAAGAGATTCAACAGGAAATGAAAAAAGCCGGCTTGCCCCCCAACGGTAAAACAATTTTATATGATGGACAAACAGGCGAACCTTTTGATACGACGGTAACTGTCGGTATTATTTACATTATGAAATTGTCACATCTTGTTGAAGATAAAATTCACGCCCGTTCGATCGGTCCATACTCTCTAATCACCCAACAGCCATTAGGTGGAAAAGCACAATTTGGCGGTCAGCGATTCGGAGAAATGGAGGTCTGGGCACTTGAAGCTTATGGGGCAGCCTACACTTTACAAGAGATTTTGACGGTTAAATCGGATGATGTCAAAGGTCGTTCCAAAGCCTATGAAGCGATCGTCAAAGGAGATTCTTTGCCCGAATCCGGTGTACCGGAATCGTTCAACGTATTGATTCGAGAATTAATGGGATTAGGATTGGATGTAGAGTTACTAAATATTAAACAAGACGAGGAATACTAACTCAATCGAAAATCCTTTCAAAGCTATTACACCATTAAATTTAAATAGATAAGAACAATATAGTTAGTTTTAGTCATAAACCTTGAAGGGAGGTTTTTCCCTAAGATGCTGTCAATTAAACCCGATATGACAATCAAACCACGTTTTAATGCAATTTCAATAAATTTATCTTCCCCTGATAAAATTCTGGAAAGATCATACGGGGAAGTGACAAAACCGGAGACCATTAATTACCGATCGTTCAAACCGGAAAAGGACGGTCTTTTCTGTGAAAAAATATTTGGCCCGGTTCGAGATTGGGAATGTCATTGCGGAAAATATAAGCGGATTCGATATAAGGGCATTATTTGCGACCGATGCGGAGTTGAAGTTACCATGAAAAGTGTCCGTCGTGAAAGAATGGGACACATTACTCTGGCAGTACCGGTTGTTCATATCTGGTATTGGAAATCGTTGCCCTCAAAGATTGGCTATGTTTTGGGTATCAGCATCTCCAATCTGGAAAAAATAATCTATTATGAGTCTTACGTGGTTATTCAACCCGGAAAGTCCGGCTTAAAAGAAAAAGACTTGATCAATGAAGATGAGTATTTTAAAATTTTGAGTGACTACCCGGAAGTCAATGAGGATGTTGAAGATGAAAAAGATCAATTCATTGTAAAAATTGGCGGAGAAGCAATTCTGGAGTTACTCAAACGGGTTGATATCGACAAGCTTTCTGAAGAATTGCGTTATCAGTCTCAGGTCGATTCTTCCATTCAACGCAAAAATGAAGCTTTGAAACGACTAAAGGTTATCGAAGCTTTCAAACGCAGCCAACTTTTCAAACAGAACCGACCCGAGTGGATGATCATGTCAATTATTCCGGTAATTCCTCCAGAGCTGAGACCGTTAGTACCGCTGGAAGGAGGCCGCTTTGCAACATCGGATTTGAACGATCTTTATCGTCGGGTCATCATTCGTAATAATCGTTTAAAAAAGTTGCTTGAAATTAAGGCGCCGGAAGTTATTTTACGCAATGAAAAGCGAATGCTGCAGGAAGCTGTCGATTCATTATTCGATAATGGCAGAAAGGCAGCGGCGGTTCGTTCGGATGGAAACCGTGCACTAAAATCGTTGTCAGATACCCTGCGCGGCAAACAGGGACGTTTTCGACAAAATTTGCTTGGTAAACGAATCGATTATTCGGGACGATCAGTGATTGTTGTGGGACCTGATCTGAAAATGCACGAATGCGGACTTCCCAAAGAGATGGCGCTGGAACTATTCAAACCATTTGTAATACGCAAACTGGTTGAACGAAATCTTGTTAAAACTGTCAAAAGCGCCAAAAAGTTGGTTGAAAAACGCGGCAATGAAGTCTGGCAGATTCTTGAGGAGATTATTGAGAATCATCCGATTATGCTCAATCGTGCGCCTACCCTCCATCGACTGGGAATTCAAGCGTTTCAACCAGTATTGATTGAAGGTAAAGCCATTCAAATTCACCCATTGGTGTGTGCTGCATTTAATGCGGATTTTGATGGCGATCAAATGGCGGTTCATATCCCGTTATCGTTCTATTCGCAAATTGAGACGCGGCTATTAATGCTGTCGACGCACAACATCCTGTCGCCATCGAACGGACGACCGGTGTCAGTACCCAGTCAGGATATTGTGCTTGGCTGTTACTATTTGACCAAAAGCAAGGCTGGCGATCTCGGAGAAAATAAATTATTCTCCTCGCAGGATGAAGTGTTGATTGCTTATGAGAACAAAGCGGTTGGTTTGCATGCCAAAATTAAGGTCAAAATTGACGGTGAGTTTGTTGAAACCACCACCGGTCGGATCATGTTTAATCAAATTATACCCGATGGTTTGCCATTTGTCAATGAACTTTTAACAAAGAAGCGTATCGAAGATATCGTGGCAAATATTTACGCCAAAATGGGGAATTTACGCACTGCCCAATTTTTAGATGAGATTAAATCGCTCGGTTTTTATTATGCGATGAAGGGCGGCATTACCATTGGCTTGGCGGATGTTGTGACGCCTGATGAGAAGCCTGATATTTTAGAAAATGCGAAAAAAGCTGTTGAAAAGATAATGGACCAATACGCCAATCAGATTATTACTGATGGTGAACGATATAATAAAATTATTGATATTTGGACCCACACCACCAATCAGGTTGCAGAAACCATGTGGGAACGTTTGAAAAAAACTGAACATGGTTTTAATCCGATTTATATGATGGCAGACTCTGGCGCCAGAGGATCGCGAGAACAAATCCGTCAGCTGGCTGCCATGCGTGGGCTGATGGCAAAACCACAGAAAAAAATGACCGGAGAAATGGGCGAAATTATCGAAAATCCCATTACCGCGAATTTTAAAGAAGGTCTTTCGGTGTTGGAATATTTTATTTCAACGCACGGGGCGCGTAAGGGATTAGCTGATACTGCGCTCAAAACCGCAGATGCCGGCTATTTAACGCGCCGACTGGTGGATGTTGCTCATGATGTCATTATTACTGAAAGGGATTGCAGCACCATCATGGGTTTAAGGATCGGTGATTTAAAAGAAGGCGAAGAGGTCATCGAACCCCTGCGGGATCGAATAATTGGGCGAATTGCTGCTGAAGATGTGTTTGATGATGACGGAAACGTCCTGGTGGAATCCGGTCAGATGATTAATGAAGATGAAGCTGAGAATATTTATAACGCCGGTATTGAAAAGGTTAATATCCGGTCGGTGTTAACTTGTGAAGCCCGGCGAGGGGTATGCGCTCTATGTTATGGCAGAAATTTGGCGACAGGTAAAATTGTCAATATTGGTGAAGCTGTCGGGGTTATGGCAGCTCAGTCTATCGGCGAGCCTGGTACTCAGCTAACATTACGAACCTTTCACATTGGCGGCACTGCAGCTCGTATCGCTGCTCAATCTCAAGCCACTGCCAAACAGGAAGGGCGAATTTTCTACGAGAATTTGAAATATGTTGAAAATCAAAGTGGAGATTATGTCGCCATTGCCCGTAACGGACAGATTAAACTCAAGGATGAAGAAAACCGTGTCTTATCCGTTTATATTGTGCCTTATGGCGCTACCGTTGTCGTAAAGAATGAACAACAGGTAAAACGCGGGGAAATCCTCTTTCAGTGGGATCCGTACATTACCGGTATTTTGTCGTTTCATTCAGGATATGTTAAATTTTCGGATATTATTGAAAACGTCACCTATCGTGAAGAGGCTGATGAAGCAACCGGATTTAAGCAGCGCGTGGTTATTGAATCGCGAGATCGAAGTTTAAGTCCTCAAATCAAAATTATTGACGAAAAGGGAACTGAGCTAAGTTCATATATTTTACCAGTACGCGCTTCAATTCAGGTAAAAGATGGCGATTACGCTCATGCCGGAGATCCGCTGGTAAAGATACCCCGTGAGATGTCAAAAACGAGAGACATTACCGGTGGGTTGCCAAGGGTGGCTGAGCTATTCGAAGCCCGTCGCCCCAAAGACCCCGCGATCGTCAGCGAAATTGAAGGAATTGTGCAATTTGGTGAAATTCGCCGAGGTGTCCGCAAGCTAACTGTCACTTCGCGAGACGGACAGGAAGAAAAAATATATCAGATACCTTATGGTAAGCACATCCTGGTGCATGACAAAGATTTTGTCGAAGCTGGTGAAAAGTTATGCGAGGGGTCGGTCGTTCCTCACGACATTCTCAATATTAAGGGCGCCAATAGTGTTCAGGAGTATCTGGTTAATGAAATTCAGGAGGTTTATCGACTGCAAGGGGTGCGAATTAATGACAAACACATTGAGGTGATTGTCCGTCAGATGCTGCAGAAAGTAAAAATTGAAGACCCGGGCGACACCCTTTATTTGCCTAATGACAATGTCGATAGAATTACTTTTCAATTGGAAAACAACCGAATTCGCAGCAAAGTCGTTATTACGGACGCCGGAGATTCGAGCTTCAAAGTGAATCAACTGGTTGACCGAAGCGATTTCGAAAAAATCAACCAAAAGCTTACAAAAGCAAAAAAGGCACAGGCTAAATCGAGACCAGCACAACCGGCATCGTTTCAACCATTGCTGTTAGGGATTACTAAAGCATCGCTAACCACTGAAAGTTTTATTTCGGCAGCGTCTTTCCAGGAGACAACGCGTGTGCTTACTGATGCATCAATCGAGGGTAAGGTTGATCGTTTGCGAGGTATGAAAGAAAACGTGGTGATGGGAAATCTTATCCCGGCAGGAACAGGTTTGATCAAGTACAAGGATCTTCACGTGCTGTGGCCTCTCGGAGATGAAGCAGAAGAGGAGAGTGTGGCTTTAGAGACGGTTGAGGGACCTCTAGAGTCGTGATATTGATGAAAAAAAATGACAGTTGGTTAAAAAAAGTATTGCTATTTTTGATATTTTTATTTATATTAAATTTTTCCAAAAAATACGGAGATTCAAATTGCCGACGATTAATCAGTTAGTTAGATTCGGACGAAAACGAGTAACGAAAAAGACCTCCGCCCCTGCGTTGGCCGGGTCGCCTCAAAAACGAGGTGTTTGTACACGAGTTTATACCACAACTCCTAAAAAGCCGAACTCAGCGCTGCGAAAAGTTGCCAGGGTGCGATTAAGCAATGGATTTGAGGTTACAGCGTATATTCCCGGTGAAGGGCATAATTTGCAAGAGCATTCGATAGTTCTTATTCGTGGAGGTCGTGTCAAAGATCTTCCAGGGGTTCGCTATCATATTATTCGTGGAGTTTTGGATACTGCAGGAGTACAAAACAGGAACCAGAGCCGGTCAAAATACGGAACCAAAAAGAAGAAAAGTTAATTAACGATCAAATCGACTGAATAAAACTATGCCAAGAAGAAAAAGAGTTGCTGAGCGAGAAGTTTTGCCTGATCCCAAATACAACCGTGTTGTAGTAACAAAGTTCATTAACGGAATTATGGGACGCGGCAAGAAAAGTGTTGCAGAGAAGATTTTTTATAATGCTTTAGAAAAAATCGAAACAAAGACCGGAAATAACGGATTAGATGTTTTTAATAAAGCATTAGAGAGTGTGAAGCCTGTGCTTGAAGTCAAATCGCGTCGCGTTGGCGGAGCAACCTATCAAGTACCAATTGAGGTCAGTGAACGACGTCGGCAGGCTTTGGCGATTCGATGGATCATTAGCTATGCTAAAGGTCGCAATGATAAAACCATGGCTGACAAACTCTCCGCCGAATTAATCGCTGCATCGAATAATGAAGGACCGTCAATTAAAAAGCGTGAAGACACGCATAAGATGGCAGAAGCGAATAAAGCGTTTGCACATTTCAGATGGTGATAAAAATTATTTGAACGGCTTTACCAAGCTAAATAAAATCAGCAAATCGAGGTTAAAAGAAAATCTTCTCCACAACTTTAGGGAGAAAAGAGATTTTTTATAAATCTCTCTAATCTGTTCGGTGGAGTTTTTTATGTCAGGAAATGATAATCTTGAGATGATCCGCAACATCGGAATCATGGCGCATATTGACGCGGGAAAAACAACCACCACCGAGCGTGTTCTTTACTATACTGGAAAAGTTCATCGAATGGGTGAGGTTGACGAAGGCACCGCAACCATGGACTGGATGGAGCAGGAAAAGGCACGTGGGATTACCATCACTGCTGCGGCAATTAGTTGCAGTTGGAAACAGCATCAGATCAATATTATCGATACGCCAGGCCACGTTGACTTTACTGTAGAAGTCGAAAGGTCTTTGCGAGTATTGGATGGAGCAGTGGCGGTTTTTTGCGGCGTTGGAGGTGTCGAGCCGCAATCTGAAATGGTCTGGCGACAGGCGGATCGTTATAAAATACCGAGAGTCTGTTTTATCAACAAACTGGATCGTGTGGGCGCCGATTTTTTTATGGCGGTTGAGATGATCAAAACACGGCTTATGGCGCGACCACTGATTCTTCAATTGCCAGTGGGCAGGGAAGAGCAGTTCAAAGGTATGATCGACCTGATTTCGATGCAGTATTTACATTTCAACGATGAAACACTTGGCGCTGTATTTGAGGAAAGAGAAATTCCGGAAGAATATATCGAACAATCGAAAACATTTCGAGAAAAACTATTAGAAACACTGTCAGAATTTGACGACGGAATTTTAGAGAAATACCTTGAAGCAAAGCCTGTCGGGCAATCAGAGATCGTAGCTGCCATCAGAAAGGCGACTCTGAAAGTCAAACTAACTCCTGTTCTTTGTGGCTCTGCCCTGAAAAATAAAGGCGTGCAAAAGCTTTTAGATGCTATCATTAACTATTTGCCATCTCCGCTCGATGTTCCACCGATTCAGGGGGTGAATCCAAAGACGGAAAAAGTTGAAATCAGAAAAGTTTCAGATGACGAAAAGTTTTGTGCATTAGCTTTTAAGATCACCAGTGATCCGTATGTTGACAGGTTGACTTACATCAGAATATATTCCGGTGTGATGGCTGTCGGGCAAAGTGTTTATAACTCGAATACTCAAAAGCATGAGCGGGTTGGTCGAATATTGATGATGTCGTCCAATAAACGTCAGGATTTGAAGGAAACGCGAACCGGTGATATCGTTGCTGTTGCAGGATTGCGAAATACAAAGACGGGGCATACATTAAGCGATTTCAAACATCCGATCGTACTGGAAAGTATGGTGTTCCCAGAGCCGGTAGTATCAATAGCGATTGAACCCAAGACAAAGGCTGATGAAAAAAAATTGGCCAGTTCTTTGCAAAAATTAGCCGATGAAGATCCGACCTTTCTGGTGACCATCAATGAAGAAACCGGGCAAACCATAATTTCAGGGATGGGGGAGCTTCATCTTGACATTTTAGTAGATCGGTTGACAAAAGAATTTAGAGTACAGGCGAATGTTGGAAAGCCGCAGGTTGCATACAAAGAATCGATAACCCAAACCTCAACCGGCAAGGGACGCTTTTTAAAACAAATCGCCGGTAAAACTCAGTTCGCTGAAGTCGTTTTGGAGGTTATCCCTAATAAAAGTGGCAAGGGATTTGAGTTTGAGAACCTCGTTTCCACAACCCATATTCCGCCCTTGTTTATCAGTCCGATTAAACAGGGAATAAAGGAAGCAATGTTCGGCGGTGTGCTGCTCGGTTATCCGGTTATCGATGTCGTTGTAAAATTAATAAACGGCGTTTATTCGGAGCAGGAATCAACAGAGCTGGCTTTTAAAATTGCCAGTTCGATGGCTTTCAGAGAGGCAACTGAAAAGGCTCGGCCGGTTCTTCTTGAGCCGATCATGTCGGTAGAGGTGATGACGCCAGATGAATATCTGGGAGAAATAGTAAATTTTTTGAATTCAAAACGTGCAAAGATTAATAACATACAGAAACGTTTAAGTTTACAGGTTATATCAGCAACAGTTCCGTTAAGCGAAATGTTTGGCTATACCACCACATTGAGATCGCTGACGCAAGGACGCGCCACTCACTCAATGCAATTTTTATATTATAAACAATTACCTGCTGAAAAAACTGAACAAATGTTTGCAGGGAGCTATCGATTTTAACTAAGAACGATTTGAAAAGATTCTAATTACGGAGGTTTTCAGTCATGGCGAAAGCAAAATTTGAACGCACAAAGCCGCATGTGAATATAGGAACAATTGGTCACGTTGATCATGGGAAGACCACACTGACAGCCGCCATCACCATGTATTTGGCGAACAAGGGT
>DSAU01000008.1 GCA_011046315.1 bacterium | reverse complement strand
TTGCGTTGCCCGTACTGCCAGAGCGAAAGTACTAAAAGCAAACCGATTATAATGTAAACCAACAGCGCCCGATTTTTCGAGGATCGCAGATAGTGATAGATCAAAACGAACGGGCTGTAGATAATTTCAAACGCGTTGGCAATGGTTTTTATCAGATTCAATTGTTTGCCCTTATTGCTATCACCGCGCGGCGGTTCTTTAAAAAATAGCAACGTTGGAATAATCATGGCGCCAGTTCCCAGCGCAGAGGCGATGATTACCCAGCGCCATCCGAACAACGGGCTGTTCTTCAAAAACGGCACCAGAATCAACGGAAACAGAAACGCACCGAAATTAATCGACCAGTAATAGATACCGAAACCAATAGTGCTGTTGCTTTTATCGGTCAAGCGTGCAATCGAGCCGGAAATAATTGGCTTAAATGTGCCCGCTCCCAGAGCCATAACACACAGCGCCAAAAAAACAGCAGAATACGATGTCATTTGACTGGTTAAAAAATACCCGCCGCCCAGCAGCGCAAACGCGATGGTGAGCGTCCTGCGATAGCCGAATCGATCGGCTAAAGCGCCGCTGATGATCGGTAAAAAATATAAAATTGGCTGAATCGTTCCCTTTATCAAACCGACACTGGTCTTTGCAAAACCAAGCACATCGGTCAAATAAACAGAAAGCACACTCATCATGCCGTAATAGGAACCGCGTTCCATGAATTCAAAAAACACCACTACCCAATAAGTAGTTGAGAAAGAGCGCAAAACTGATTTTTTGTGTTTGTCAGCCATTACTTCCTTTCCTTAATTTTATGATTATCTTAACAGCAAAAGAATTAATCAATCAACAACATTTCAATAGTAGATTGTACCCGGCTGCCGGTAATCAGATCTTTAATCGCCACCGTAAGTTCTGCCTCTCCTATGGGAAGAGCTGTTAAATCGAATGCGATATGTTCGAAAGTATTTTTTGAATCGCCCACTCGATTCATTGTCGTACTGATCACGGTTTTTCTGTTAGCTCCAAATAATCTTCCCACAGTTTTTTGCCAGAAATTTTCTTCGGGACGAATTGTTTCTGCGGAATAGCTTAGCTCAAATCGTGTATGGTTATCCTGGTCTAATGCCAAGTTATAGGTTTCAAAATAAAGATAAATCGGTCGCTTTTTCGATACCCGATTGAAGGTATAGGGTGTAATGATCAATTCATTCTTTTCAAAGGCGAGGTTTGACCCTGGTTGCTTCGACTTGATATTGGCTGCCAACTGCAAACTGCTGAGCATCAACGAATCCCCTGAAAAATCTTTGATCACCAAATCATGTCGCTGACTGCCTTTATTTTCGGTTTCGATATCGCTGAGGACAAACGCAGCGCTGTAAACAGCCGGGCTGATAAGATAGTCATTTTGAAAGATATATTGTTGATTCGCTAATTTTTCCGGTTGAAGAATATGATAAGCGTAACGCTTTTTATCGGTTAAAATAGAATTGAAATTGGTATCATCGATTTGCACAAAGAAATCGATATTTCTGGGCGCGGCGGGATTTAATGGATTAATGCTGAGTGCAAAACCGGGAAACGACGTGTAAAATTCGACCCGGGTGTGGTTGTCAGGGGCTTTAAATTGCGCCCACTTAACAATAAACGGGAATCTTAATTTATCCTCATCTTCAGGTATGAAAATTTCAATCGGGGCTTTGCTCAATGCTTCAATCCGGGTTGCCCGGAAATTATTCAACTGATCCCTTGAAAATCCAGCCGATAACCGGGAATATGTTTTACTCAAGTGACTCCGATCTTGATACAATTGCGCCGACAGAATCAGCTTATTTTCAAAACCATACCCAGCCAGCGCTGCCTGGGTCAAATCTTCAACTTCCCGAAAATAACCGCCGTCAGCCACAAAATCAAAAACCAATCCATCGGCAATGCTTTCGTAAGTCCATGATTCATTCTCCTTCACCGGCAAATTACCGATGGGAGATTGATAGCGAGCATCTGGCGCGCCAAATTTGATGTAAATTCTGCCGCGATCATCGTAATACGGCGGCGCAGTAAAATGAAAATGTTGACGGGCAAAATTAACTCGCCGGAAATGCTCCATTAACCGCTCATTTTTAACATTACTCGGATCTGGATCGCGGCGATTCCAGAACTTGAGAAATAAATGACGCTTTTCAGTATAAGGGGATGATTCAAACTCATTCCGTTCCTGAGCGGCTAACAATACTTTTTGTTCGTCGTAAAGATAATCGATCATCTCGTGGTCAGTCAGCGTTTCCATACCCTGGTAATAACAACTGGTAGCAAGCTGGTGATTTCCGGTTTCAAAATAGACTTCGGACATGCGAATTCGGGCGCGCGCATAGTCGGCAGCGTTTTCCGGAATACTTTGAAAATATTTCAGCGCTTTATCGTGTTGTTTTAATCCCTGATAGATACGCCCTTGCAAATAGACGATGTCGCGATAGTTCGGCGCAATTTTTTGGATGAATGCAATCTGCTGTTCAGCATTTTTCAAATTGGAAGGATCGGTTTTGCGCATATAAGCCTGGGCTAAATAGTAGCGCGCCACAAGATTGTCAGCTCTGACTTCCAGCGCTTTTTTAAAATGATGAATCGCTTTTGAACGGTGATCGATTTTGAGCAGTTCCTTCAACCGTTCAAACGGAATCACTCGGCTGAGAGTTTGTTCAAACTCAACTCGCCCAAGACCGATAAACGCCCAAACTGCTAAAGAGTCAACTGCGGTTAATTGTTGATAAACCTGCTCGGCTTGTTCCAACTGCTCAGATCTTAAAAGAATATCCGCTAACTGTAATTTTAATAAATGGTCGTTCGGATAATTTTCAATTTGAGTTTTTAAAAGTGTCATTGAATCAGCTAACGATACTGTTGCGCTATCCTCAAAATCATTTTTTGGATAAAATTCACTTCCAAAGCAGATCGCTGAAAGGAACAGTAGTTTGAGCATAAAAAATATGATCTTTAATCTAAAATTCATCTTCTCCCTCAGGTAAAAAAATAATGCCCAGCGAATCTGCGCGGAATTTGATACTGTCGGGTAATCGGGGACTACTCAGAACCGAATCAAAAATCGATAAACGTTGCATCAATTTTGGAAATTTTCCGGACGTTCGCAGTTCGACCGGTTGATTCAGAATGCGATTCATCTCTTCGGAACTGATCAATCTGGCGTTGTGCATCAATCGAAGCACCCGCGCCTGTTTTCGGCGTGCGCCTGCCATATTTTTGTAGGGATTATAAAATTTCGGATTGGGAAGTATGCCTGCCATTAATGATCCCTCAGCCAGATTAATTTCCGCTGCGCTTTTCCCAAAATAGTATTGCGCCGCGGCTTCCGCGCCATAAACATTGGGACCCCATTCAACAATATTCAAATAGTACTCCAAAATCTTTTTCTTGTCGTACAGCGTTTCGATTTTTTTCGTCAATAATATTTCGCGAAGCTTGCGGATGAGCGTCTTTTCTTTATGTAAAAATGCGTTTTTAGCAAGCTGCATGGTGATGGTACTGGCGCCGCGGGCATATCTTTTCTTTTCTAAATTTTCACGGAAGGCATTCTTGAGCTCTTTCATATTGAGCCCGGAATGATAAAAAAACACATCATCCTCACTAATTATCACTGCTTTTTTGAGCTGCTCTGATATTCGATTATAAGGAACAACCTTTCGCACCGAAGCCACCAATGGCTCAGTCCAATCAAACTGATAAAAATTATCAACCGTCGACTCCGGGACAAAGTTATTCACTTCAATTTCACCGGGTAAATCTGAAAAAATCAGCCAGATAAACCCGATAATCAAAACTGACAAAAAGACAACAAAAAAAATTATTTTTCTCTTCATGGACATTCGACTGAGCCAATCTCAATATCATTAACGTTGATGTCAATATTTGGTCTGCTTGCTCCCGAACCGCTTCAGCGATTTTAATACAGTTTCTTGACAGCGCTGTGATCGGTTACAAACCATCGCCCCAAAAAAAAATTCGGCGCCGGTTAATGCTATCTTTAAAATTTTTCTAAAATATAAGCATAAGCGAATTAATTATCAAGAAAATATTTCATTTTTTCAGCGGCAGGAAAAAGGGAGAATTTTAAAAAAATCGACACAAAACATAGTCAATTTTAAAATTCCACTTGATAAATTTATAATTTTTGTTTATTTTATTGGTCGATAGCTTTTCCTGAAAATCAAATTTGAGGTTGGCAATGAATATGACTCACTGGATTTCCTTTTTTAAAATAACCCTGCTAATTTTTGCTACCCAAAATTTAAACGGTTGGGCAAGCCCCCCCTCTTCTTCAAAAAACTATTACCTGGACGCTGTCAACATTCGCGCTATCATACAGCGAGACGGAAGCATGACCATTGAAGAATCGCGAAGCTACCGCTTTAGAGGGAGTTTCAGTTGGGCGGATTATTCTGTTCCCGTTTCTGATTTGGGGAACATCTCAGATTTCAGACTTTCAGAAAATGGTAATCTGTACGTTCCAAGTGATACCAAAACTCCGGGAAGCTATCAGCTTCAAAGCACAACAGATAAATTTTATGTCAAATGGTATTACCGGGCTAAAAATGAAACCAGAACATTCACCCTTCACTATCGAATCGAAGATGTTATCCGGTTGCATCTGGATACAGCCGAGCTTTACTTTAAATTTGCTGGTGCAAATCGAGAAAAAATTATCGGAGAATTCGATGTTCAATTAAATTTTCCGTACCACGCAGACACGTCCCACGTCCGCGCCTGGATGCATGGGCCATTAAACGGTAGTTACCAGTTCCGCGATGGAAAAATTAATTTTCGGGTGGCGCCTTTGTCGAAAAAAGATTTCTTCGAGGTTCGCGCCATATTTCCAACCGATTGGGCGCATGCTACACGCCAACAAAGCCGACAACAAATGCAGGAAAAAATATTAGCAGAGGAAGCAGAGCTTGTAAAAAAATCAAACTTGCTCAAACAGAAACAGCTTCACCAGAAAAAAATGATTGAAGAACACCAGCAGACCGCTTTTGATTTAAACGTGATCGTGGCAGTACTGGGATTGATTGCTTTTGGTTTTCTTTACAACCGCTATGGCAGAAGCCATTCGGTGATGGGTATGCACGGTAAATTCTCTTCTGAAATTCCACCGGATATATCACCAGCGGTAGCGCATTATTATAACACAATGCAAATCAATGTCGGCGCCATCATGGCGACAATCTTTGACCTGGCAAGACGCGGATTTTTGCAGCTATCAGAGCATCGGCAAAGCATTGAATTTGTGCGATTGAAACTGTCTAAAAGGATTTATCAGTTAAAACTGAATCGTCGGTTTTATGAAAAAGGTAAAAACCGGCTACTGGCTCACGAACATAATTTGATCGATTTTATTTTCAATGAACTGGCTGCAGACGGCACTGAAATTCAAATGAATCAAATTCAAAGCGCTCGCAGTCAGGTTTTAAAATGGTTTACAAAATGGAAAAAGCTGGTCAAACAACAGGCGGGCAACCCGTCATTTTTCGACCGGGAAAGCATCAAAGGGACGATTATCTCGGTGGTAATCGCCATCGTCATCATTGCTATTGGTATTGTATCGCTGATCTATTTTCATACCACAGGACTTATCGCTCTATTGAGTGGGATTTTCCTGCTTTTCATTTCCCCATTGATTTTGCGATACACCCAAAATGTTAAAACAATTCGAAGCCAATTAGCGGCTTTAAAAAGATATATTACCCGTTATGAAAATCACAAACACAGCGGGAATTTACTGGCAAATTTTGAAAGATATTTCATTTTTGGCGTGGCGTTGGGTATTAGCTCCAAAGCAATTAAAAAACTGATCCAAACCATTCCTGACTGGGACAGCAACCGATACTTTCCCTGGTATGCTGCCCATTTATCTTCATCCAGCGGATTCTCCGATTCAATCAGCTCCATGGTCTCTGCCACCAGCATCGCAATGGGAAGCGCAACCGGAGTTGGCGGCGGATCGTCGTCAGGTGGCGGCGGCGGTTCAGGTGGCGCATCAGGAGGCGCTGGATAAAAAGAGCATTAAGTTAGCAAAAACAATTAAAAATAATAATCAGTCGAAAGGACCGATGGCATGGCGCAACAAAAAAATTATTCAGAAGAAAAAATTAAACTTAGCCGAAGAAATTTCGTCAAGTTTGGCGGTGCTATGGTGGTTGCTAGCGCATTGCGCCCCCCTACCTGGCTCAGACAAGATCAATCTGATGAAATCCCAATGGTTAAAAACTATCGCATTTTAGGCAGAACCGGATTTCAGGTCTCGGATATCTCAATCGGTACCACCCGGGTTCGTGAAGCCGAAGTTATCCGCTATGCATTCGATTGCGGTGTCAATTACGTTGATACCGCAGAAGGCTACGGCAACGGCAGAGCTGAAGAGTTAATTGGGGAAGCATTGAAGCATATCGATCGCAAAAAAATATTTATCACTACTAAACTGGGCATCTCCGAAGACGAGACCAACGACAGCATTAAGCAACGTTTTTACAAATGTCTGGATCGACTTAAATCAGACTATGCTGATGCGCTTTACATGCACGGTTCTCGTTCAATAAAAATGCTGAACCACGCCGGTTTTCATACTGCCATAAAAGAGCTCAAAGCTGAAGGCAAGGTGAAATATTGTGGCGTCTCCAACCATGGTCCCCGAGGCGATGGTGAAAGCATGGCGCAGATACTCTGCGCGGCGGCTGAAGACGGACGATTTGATTTGATGCTGATCGTCTATAATTTTATGAACAAAGATGAAAGTGAAAAAATCGTCGCCGCCTGTAAAAAATATAATGTTGGCGCTACTGCCATGAAAACTTCTCCGGGGATGCTAATGGTCGAAAGCTTTGATCCGGACAACCTTTCCCAACAGCAGCAAGAATACATTGACCGAATCATGAGTCGCGGAACTGCCAAAGAGCGGGCGTTGGAACGGCTGAAAAATCGTTTGCAAAGCCAACAAGAATCCTATGAAAAAAGCCGTCCGTTTGTAGAAAAATACGGCGTTAAAACTATGGATGAACTCCAAAATAAAAGTATCCAATGGGTTATCTCCAATCCGGATATGCATACTGCCTGCATCTCATTTCGATCGTTTGATATGATTGATCGAATTGTTCCGCTTTCAGGGACCAAATTATCTACCGCAGATCAACAGTTTCTCGAAGAGTTCAAATACGTATTTAACAACCAATACTGCCGTCACGGCTGCAATCAATGCGCTAACCAGTGTCCGTATGGCGTCCCGGTGAGTACGATTATGCGCTATGCCTACTACTATCAACTGCAAAATAATGAGAAGCTCGCCATGAGTAAATACTATCATTTAAAACAACAAAACGCTGTTCATTGTTTTGGTTGTGAAGCGCCGTGTACGACAGCCTGCCCGTATGGGGTGAATGTTCCGGCTCAATTGGCAACGGCTCATTCCATGTTGACGCTGGTATAATTTTTTGGACAAATAGTCTCCCCTGACGACATGCAGGAAAAATATCAAATTTAACAATTAATGAGGTTCACAAATGAAAAAATGCCTGATTGCTTTGCTGTTTTTTTTGAGCTTTGGGATAACTGCGTATGGTTTAGATTTTCCGGACATCAAAGGTTTCTCACCGGAAAGCGAAGTCAACACCTACAATTCGACAAATCTTTATGAATACATCAACGGCGCAGCTGACGCTTATCTCGCTTATGGATTTCAATTATTACTTTCTCGCGATTTGGCGTTCGGCGACATCAAATTTGCTGCTGATATTTATGACATGGGCAGCAGGCTCAACGCATTGGGGATTTACAAATCCGAACGCCCAACCGATGTCGCGCCGATTCAAGTCGGAGTTCAGAGTGTTGTCTCTCCCCCCTACCAGGCGCTGTTGTTAAAGGACGCCTATTATGTTAAAATCAATGCCTATGAAGGCGAATTAACTCTGGAGCTCGGTAAATCTATTTTAGAAAAAATTGCCGCTGCCCTGCCCGGTAGCGAAGAATTGCCCAAAGTATTTGACCAACTGCCGCTGATTAACCGCGTTCCCGGTTCAGAAAGCTATGTACACGAGAGTTTTCTCGGCTTAAGCGGGCTAAACCGTTGTATCTTTGCCAGCTATGAAGCCGACGAAGCAACTTATCGCCATTTTTTGATCCTTACCGACCAAGCACAATCCACCGATGATGTATGGAAATCTTTAGCCGCGGAATGGACATCGTTAGGAACAGAGAAACAACCGTTGCTGTTCAAAAAGATACCTTACAAGGGTTACGTCGGCGTTCAAATGATGGATGGTCAAATATTGGGAGTTGCAGATTGTCAGACCAAACAACAGATGATGAAAGCGCTGAAAGCTGGCTCAGAATTGTAAACCAGTGGTGATGATTCCTGATGAAAGCTTTGCATCAACCGGACTTGATACGAACTAATAAATGAATATAAGCACCAGGCTAAATTATTGGAAAAGCGGTAAAACTCAACCCTTAATCCAGAACCGGGAAGTCGTTGACCGCCTGTATCAGAAAAATCGTATCGCCGCCCTACTGGCGATTACCCTGGGTTCCGGATTTGCCTATACCTGCCGGCTTGGTCTATCGATTGTTAAAAAGCCGCTCATCGACGGGGATATCTTCAGCGCGGAACAGCTTGGAGTTATCGGCTCGGCGATTTTTTACGGATATGCCGCGGGCAAATTTTTCAATGGAATTTTAGCCGATTATGCCAACATTAAAAAATTTTTCGCCACCGGGGTGCTCATCTCAGCCATCATTAATCTATTGATGGGCTGGACTTCCCTTTTGTGGGTATGGATTTTATTATGGGGGCTAAACGGCTGGTTTCAGGGTTTCAATGCGCCATCGGGAATTGTCACCCTATCTCACTGGTTCAGCAATAACGAACGCGGGCGTTATTATGGAATCTGGGCAACCGCCCACGGTCTCGGCGAAGGCTTGACCTTCATTGTGATAGCAGCTCTGGTAAAATATTTAGGCTGGCAATTCGGTTTTTGGGCGCCGGGTGTGCTATGTGTGTTCGTAGCCGCTGGAATATATTTCACGCTTCAGGACAGACCCCAGACATTGGGGCTTCCATCTATAACAGACTGGCGAAACGATCGCGGCGTTACCATTTCATCAACCGCTGAAGGCATAGAAGAAACGCTCAAAGCACAGCTTATAATTCTAAAAATGCCGACTATTTGGGCGATCGGACTGGCAAGCGCAATGATTTATATGACCCGCTATGCGATAAATAGCTGGGGCGTGCTTTACTTGCAAGAAGCAAGAGGTTATTCGCTCATTGAAGCTGGTGCTATCATCGGAGTTAATACTATTGCCGGCATTGGCGGCAGCATTGCTTTCGGCTTTATCTCGGATTGGTTTTTTAAGGCAAGACGTCCGCCGGTAAATCTGATTTACGCTTTATTCGAAATTGCAGCCTTATTTGTTATCTTTTTTTATCCAATGGCTAACACGCGGCTGCTCATGGGAGCGTTCGCTGTTTATGGTTTTACGCTGAGCGGCCTTATCGCTTCCCTGGGCGGACTTTTTGCCGTTGATATCGCGCCCAAAAAGGCTTCCGGAGCTGTGATCGGATTTATCGGCATTTTTAGCTATGTCGCAGCTGCCATTCAAGAATGGATTAGCGGGATTCTGATCGGAAGTGGAACCACTATCATTGATGGAGTTCGCCATTATGACTTCAACACCGTAGTCATTTTCTGGGTCGGATCATCTTTACTCTCGTTGATTTTCGCCTCACTGTTATGGCGCGTCCAACCGGCTAATTAATATTATCAGTTAGGTCTTCGGTTTTTTTCAAAAGAAGTTTTAAATAAACACCGAAATCCACCGAAATATTTTTTGTTTTCAAATAGGTTTTTCAGTGAGGCTCGGTGTTTTTCGGTGTTTAATTTTTAGGCTTCGCCGCGCTGGGGGGATCTCTGAAGAAAATACATGATGGTGCTGAAATTTTTAATGATAATTTTTTTGTTAATTTCGTGATGCGCGTCACTAATAAATTTCTTAAAATTTGTAATATTTCGATAACGTAAACTTAGCAACATTGTCATGCAAGAATGCTATCTTTTAAATAGCAATAAAAACAGCCAGGGAATCCCATCATGGAAAAATTCATTAAGTTCAAAGAGAATGTCAATCTTAAGCAATTGACACAGACACTCAGCGATTCCCGCATTATTCTTTTGCGTGAATCACAAACCACCAACACAATTCAGATTCAACTATTGGATCAGTTGACTGAAAGAGAAATCAGGCAGGCGTTTTCACCGCTTGAGATCGCTAAAATTTTCAATGAATTCCCGTACCCGCTTAAACACCGACGATTCAGTTTGCCCAGTTTTCGATCAATCGGAAAGCTTATCAAAAAAAATAGTTAGTTTTTTTCCGGTAGCAGTGATCTCATGAAAAAAAGCGGAGTTTCAAAAACTCCGCTTTTTTTATTTTGAAATGAATAGTTGCTTTCTGTCCCCCTAACTCCATCCAGCAAAACACTCATTTTTTTGACACGCAATAAACCAATTTTTCTGAAGGCAAGGATTCGGTGAATTTATTCAACTTTGAACAACCACAATGTAAAAACCGAAAAAAACACGATCGAGATAAATAAATAAAATGGAAACCACAACCCATTGCTCAGATAAACTATGCTATTATTTGAAAGCTTAAATATCACAGCAAACACAAAAATTGATGCGGGCAGCGTCAGGGCAGCCGCTTTTGTCATGTTGTGTTCTTGTTTTTCATCGACAATATTTGTCGATTTTCTAATCCGCATAATCATAAGCCAATATATCCAGACCAGCGCGTATGGCATGGCAATCAATTCCCAGAGATGCAAATTGATGAAATCGTCAGGTATCAGAAACAACACGATCAATCCAATCGCACCTATGATGATGCCGATTATATTGGTAAAAATGAACATCGGCGCACCCATTTTGAATTTCGCGGAGAGTTTTGTCCTCGGGATAACAACAAAACCGAAAGCTGCTAAAACAATTAAAAGAATCAAAACAATTTTAATGATTGACTCGTTCATACTGCCTCCTTAATTTTAATCAATTAGAGTTCTGCATAATGGGATAATTATTAATCAATCTTGGTCACTGCTGCGAACGCAAGAGTATCGTTAATTTTAATAATAATGAATTTAGGCGATACCTGCATCCGCAGGCATGACAGCAAAACATGAAAATTATTTATTTTGCAGATGCCTATCAATCAATGATATAGAAAATTTCCTCAACCCGTTTGTTAAATATTCGGGCAATTTTTAAAGCCAACAAAGTGGATGGTACAAATTTTTTTTTCTCAATCGAGTGAATTGTTTGCCGCGTCACGCCGACTTCGTTGGCTAACTGTTCCTGGGTCATTTCATCCCTGTCAAACCGGCAGCGACGCAGATGATTTCCCAATTGCATGAGATCACCTCCTTTCAAGTAGGTTAAGGTGTATGTGTTAATTAATTTTTTTTTATGTGTCTGAACGACTGATAAAGAATCCAAAGAAATAGTTTTGTATTGTGAAACTTTTTGAAGTAAAAAAATAAAAGCCCATTTTCTGTGTCACCTATATCATACACAATGTCTTGCAAACTGTACATAATATACATTATTATTTTGTTAATGTCAAGTGTTTTTTACTTTTTGTATATTTTAATTATATTTTCTGGTAAAAATTTTTTTAAGGGAAGCAGATGCGGGTATATTAAAAAACAAAACAGCCGGCGCGTAATTCACACCGACTGTTTTCTTTTCTAAAATCAGAACTTCACAGATTTATTGAGCGAGCACCAATGTTTGGACTGTTTTGGCACTAAAATATTCATACTGCTGCGGGCTCATTTTATGCCAATGGCTGCCAAAGCGGTTGAAATTTCAGCGCTCACATCACAGCGGTTGGATTTAGTGACCTCAAAAACCTTGACGTCAGATCGTCGATTGATAATATTCCAAAACCAATTTGCTCGTTTTTGAAAGGCCCCCAGCACCGGAATGGCGGAATCCAAACACTGAACCACAGCATCGCAGAATTGAAGCGCATTGGCTTCCATTTTTCCAATTTCATCGATCACAATCAGATCACACCCCTGAAGCGATTGCTGCAACAAACTTACAGCAAAAGTCTCAAAAACCTGAGGTTGATAATAATAGGTGTAAAGTTTGTGCGGTGTTCGCCAGTCGATATGGGCAAAAGTTTGACTCTTGCCGTTAAATGGTTGGATAGCAAAACCTGTGCGCTCCCCTGATTCAAAAATCGGAACAGTTCTCAAGCCGCCGATTTTGCATGGTTGGAGGCAATTCAAAATTTTATGAATAACCGTAGATTTGCCGATATGGATTGTGCCGGTTACAAATATATTTTTCTCTTTCATCAACACCAATCTTTAAAAATGACGTAGTAGCTATTCAGGTCTATTTGATACCAAATAATCAGCATATCAAGCGATGGTATCAGTATTCCACCTGTAAGTGACGTGTCAAAAATAGACTTCAATTTTCTCTCTTACAGAAATGCCCACCAACAAGCGAACTGTTTATCGGGCGCAGGTCTGGGCTCGTCCGCCGTCAACACTGTAAGTAACGCCGGTAATCCAACCGGCATGGGGTGAAATCAGAAATATGATCAAATCAGCGATCTCTTTAGCTTCGCCGACTCTTCCGATTGGATGCGTAGTTTGACTGTGTTCCAAAAACGCCTGATAAGCATTTTCATCCATACCGCCGCGCCGATGCAATTCGGTGCGGGTCACACCCGGATTAACTGCATTTATTCGCACGCCTTTTGGCGCCAGTTCCAAAGCTGCACAGCGTGTCAATTGATCCAGCCCGGCTTTGCTCACGCAGTAAGCCAGCACACCGGGAAATGCACGCAGGCCGGTCACACTTGAAACATTAACAATGTTGCCCCGTCGCCGGATTAGTGAAGGCAGCGTTAGCTGCATTAAATGAAACACAGCGCGGAGGTTAAGGTTCATCATATAATCCCAATCTTTCAGCGACGTATTTTCAATGGTACCATTGGCAATAATACCGGCAGCGTTAACCAAAATATCGATTCCACCAAACTGCTTAATTGTTCGGGACACCATTTTTTTCATCGCTGCATCATCAGTAACATCAGCCGGAAAAATGTCGGCAACACCAGCTGTCTTTCTGATTTGTTGAGCGAGTTGCTGCAACCGGTTTTTATCACGAGCGACCAACATCATGGATGCGCCTTCTTTTGCACAGCCGAGCGCTGTTTCTCTCCCGATACCGCTACTGGCGCCGGTGATAATTACCACTTTGTTGTCGATTCCCATTTCTTTCATGTTGGGCTCCCTTTGCATTTATCCGATGCTATCTTCATCTAAGTCTTGAAAATTAAATTTCAAATCTTCCAATCCCCGCTCCAGTTCTCGTTTTTGCGCTTCGCTCAACTCCGGCAGCGGAGGTCGCACCGCACTATCTCCCAGTCCGCGCAATTTCAAAATATATTTGGTCGCTGCTTGCAACGGATATTTTTCTATCAACTCCCGATACGCGATCAGTTGTCCGTTTAAATAGTCGGTATCCTGATTCGTGTTTAAGCTCATGAATAAACTTTCGGCCAATTCCGGGAAGGAATTAGCCACCGCAGTGATTCCGCCACCGCTGCCAAATTCAATTGCTTGCTTAAACAACAAATCGGTCCCGACAAAAATGTGCAATTGCCGATATTTTTCGATAAAATGTCGGGTTTTGTCCCAACTACCGGATGAATCCTTGATGCCTATCAAATTGGAATATGGCAATAATGCCTCCAACATAATATCGGAAATCTCGATCATTGTATTTTTCGGCATGTTGTATAAAAAGATCGGGTGTTTGATCTGATTGAAAATTTGTAAATAATAACGGATAATACCATACTCTTCGACATTTTTATAATAATAAGGCGGACAAATCAACAGTGCATCTGCCCCTTTGTCAATTGCATATTGACTCAATTCAATACTTTCAGTGAATGAACACGATCCGGTATGCACAATCGCTTTAAGACCAGCGCGATGTTTTAAAACCCAGGAAATAATGTTTTTTTTCTCATCAAACGATAGCGACGAAAACTCACCGTTGGTTCCCAAAATCACGACACCCTGAACGCCGCGGGCTTTTAGAAATTGCAAATGGCGTAAAATTAGTTCAAAATCAATGGTTAAATCCTTTACGACAAATGGTGTCGGAATCGGTGCAAAAACACCAGAAAATTCCTGATAAACCATTTTGTGTACTCCTTTAAATTTGTCGTTAAAAATGTACTGAAGTGGGTTAATAAAAGCAATATTGGACTCAAACCACTATGCATTGAAGTTGTAGTTAGTTGTAATTTAGCAGATTTTTTTTAATAATCAAGGTCAAAATGAGAAATTTTGTATGATCTCAGTTACTGGTGGAATACTGATGCCATCGCTTAATGATTTGATTATTTGAGAGATGATAAAATTTTTAAATAGAGCCAGCTATTTCTAATATTGTTACTAATAAAGCGATGGCATCAGTCTGCGTCTCCACCGATGACTGAGATATTACGAAATTTTGTACAAGCGCAGCTATAGTTGGGAATTTCATTAGATATGGATATGATGCGTCTCTGGATGTTATTAAAAAAGGGGCCGGGAGCAAGTTTAGGAAATATGTTTCAATGTTCTTATAATTTCAGCATCGGCTTATCGTTTTAGCCGCATCCTTTGAAAAAAATAAAATGGGTTTTGTGATTCTTCGGACAATTGTCGTCTCCGTCTCTAGTTCAGATTCATAATAATTAGCCACACTATAATGCCACACGAGGATCATTCCGAACAGCGAATTACAAGCATGACTTCCGAAACCCAAAACCCATTTTTTTTATTAACAGAAGAGGGTGTCTAAAAAAACAAGGTTATGTGTATTGTTTTACAAGCGCCAACAACTCATCTGCTTTTAATGGTTTTTGCAGATACGCTTTCACCGGGACCACACTGGTGTCAAAAATCTGTCCGGCAGCATTTGCAAATGAAGACAGGATAACAATTGGGGTTTGCACTTTGAGTGCTGCAATTTCATCGGCTAATCTAACGCCGGTGTCTACTTCTTCCATCATCACATCCAAAAGGATGAAATCTGGATTTTCTTTCTTAATTAATTGTAAACCGCTTGCA
>DSAU01000194.1 GCA_011046315.1 bacterium | reverse complement strand
CAGTCAGGCTGCTCCAGTACCGCTCACCATGAATTTCGCTGGTTTTTGACGCCACGTTCCAACATACAATGAGCGCCAAGTTTTTTATCCCTTTGTTGGGCAAAGTTTTTTCCCCGGTAGCAGACACAAACAAGCTATCCTTTGATACTGTTAGCTGCAAATTCAACAATAAACCCTGACATTGAATCTGCGACTGAATTGCAGCCGGAGTGACTGTTAGATTGCTCAATTCAACTGGATGTTTTGTTGTTCCACTATCAGTGGTAATAGCAATTTCAAATTTCAGAACGCCTGTTTCGTGCGCCAACAATTTGGCGTTACGGCTGACCGGTTGCAGCCCATGATAATCGATTTGGCTCACGCCCTGACAACGATGAGAAATCAGCGCCGAAATACGGTCATCAGAAATCCAAACCTGCTGGTCATAATATTTTGACAAATCTTTGACTCGAATCATTTTTCTGCTCTGGCTATGTTGTCGATCGCCAATTTCGAATTAGCCAAAAAATGTAAGGGCTAAATCAGAATTCATTTTTCATCAATTGTATTTTGGTTAGTTCTTTTATATCATTCCAGAGTGAATCTCTCTTTCAAATGTTACCGCATTTCTTCCGATTCATTCTCAATGATTGTCTTTTGATACAAGCTTGAGGGATAAAAGATTCGATCACCGGCATCCGTTTTTTCAATTTCAAAATGACACAATTGCTGTTCTTCTCCATTCAAGCTACGTTCGAGGATTCGTTCGCTGAGCGGATCAAATCGGAACGTCATTGCTGCGCCTGCAGTCTGGAATTGGATGTGATGAACGAACGGTGGTTCAATAGTCCGGCTCAATCGAAAAGTTCTGAGCTGGTTGTGGAAATCTTCAATCTTTGGAAATTCTTGTCTGGTTGCTAAAACAAAGCCGAATCCATTCACAACCTGGCTGAGCAGCTCTTTATCAAAATCATGGGTGTCGCCCAGATAATTGTAAAATGAAAAGGTCAAAAAACCAGTTGAGTTGGAAATTTCCATCCTACCCGGGAATCCTGCCAACAACGTCGGTTCAAGGGGGAAAATTGCCAGATAGGTATTAAAATCCGCTAACAATATCAAATTACAATGTCGCGTCTCAAATGGCAGTCTTGTTACTTCGGTCGCATCAACTTTGAGAAGATCAAACATATCAGCGGATGAAAAAATCAAATCCAGCCGTAACTCATTCACACCTTTTCTGCCGCCTCTTTTAGGGATGTAACAGAGGATTGATTGATCTTTATGTTGAAAACAAAAAGGTCTCCCCTCTTCATAAAGATAGTGCCGGGTTACCGAAAAGCGGGTGACATGACAAAAATTATCTTTGCCAAACCGGCTGCCATTAAAAACCATTCGGGTGAATGCTCCCCGAAATCCATCAAAATCTGTGATTGTCTCTCGCCGGCGATAACGTAGCGAAAAGGTATCGTTCTGGGCGCCATTGACATAAGGTCTGCAGGCTGTGCCCAAACAATACTCCTCGGTGAGAAATGTGCTCAACTCGCCCCAACCTCCTGGATAAACTTCAGTATCAAAACTCTGGCGTCTGGTTTCACCGTTTTCGACCGCACAGTTTTCATGGTATTGTTCACAATAGGTCGTCATTCGAAAATAATAGCGTCTCGGTTTCTCAAACGCGATTTTGAGCGCCTGTTCGGGCAGATGAAAATTAAGCGTTGCAATGAATGCATTTTCGATGAGCGCCGACGGATGGTTGAAACGGACCGCTAACTCCGGATTGAGATAGATGTCGCGCTGTGTCGCATAACCAAAGGTAGAGTGCAGCGCAGAAAATCCGCCGATGGAATCTTCAGCATAGGCGCGCGAAAACGGACCGGCGAATTGCTGGGTCGGGGCGTGCCAGTGCATGGCGACATTGATCCAGAGCCGTTCTTCCAAAAACCGGGCAAGCGCCCGGCAATGAGCATCGCCAGCAAATTCAGCCGCGATAGCCAGAAACCACAAATCCAATGCGGTATAAGTCGGACTGTTATATTCCGCCATCTCTGCCTGTTGAAAATCCACGTGCCGACGGGTGGCAATCGTTTGTTGAAAAATTTGCAGCATTTTTTTTCCAAGAATCACACTGGTTGAATCGTTGACAAGCTCTCCGCTGCAAATCAAATTCACATAAGCAGCAAGTGGATGATTCACGTTGCCATCGGAATAACGGACTGTGGCTGAGCTGGTGAGGTTTTGTTTCAGATTCTGTAAAATCCGGCGCTGTGCTTGTTCAGAAAGCAAGCCCCGGTAGCGCTGGTAAATCACAAATAACGTGCACGGAGAATGAGTCCCGTCAGTAACCGTCAAATGTTCAAAGATTCGATTGGCCATTTTCCGATCTGCTGGTAGATCGCTTTCCAACAGCGTAATCCCATACCAGGCAGTCTCTCGCGGGATGATGCAAAGCAAGCTATCAGGACAAAAGTATTTTTCAGCTTCATCGCGGGCGCTATTCAGCAGCCATTGTTTTGTCACTTTCAAAAATATATTCCTTTCCTTCAGCTATGATTTTTAAAAGCCACCGGTCCTTCCGGTCATCCAGCCAGCTTAACTGATAATTAACCGGCAGATCATCAAAAACCAGCAGAGTTAAAAAGTGACCGCTTTTGCACTGCTGAACCAACCTCAAATAATGGTCGCGTTGTCCCGAATGGGGATAAGCCGGTACAAACTCGGTCAATCCCGATGTCCACACTTGATTTTCCGGCAGCAGCACGATCAGCCGCGCTTGTTGATCCCGTTCATTGAAACGGAAGTTTAACCTGTCGTCATGCATTTCATTGTTGATGGTAGCATAAGTATGCAGATTCCACTGAGCCTGGCGAAGTTCATTTAATTCAATCCTGTCATCAATCAGCGCCATTGATGGAGGAATTAATATAAAACGGCGGATCAGTTTTTGGACGCCGAGAAATGTCAGATAACAGGGCGTCAAATCCATTTTCAGCGACTGGGCATTTTGATCTTCGATATGGCTGATGCTTGCGAATTTATTTTTGGGAGTAAATTCCGGCGCCCACACCATGCCGTCTCCGATTTGACCGAAATCATCGAAGGTGATGGTATTATGCAATGCTGTATCTCGGCGGTATACAGGTCCTGGACCGCAGAATATAAATGAACTTCCGCGGTAAACCAAAAAAGCGCCATTACAGGGATCGCTGTGACCGTAACCGCTCCACTCACCCTGTTGGTAACGCTGCATTCCGAGAGGATAGCCAGCACGAGCCGTGATGAGCATCGGCGGCGACTGATCTGTCTGCCTCAGAAATAGTTGCCCGCCGTCAGCAAAGAATATGCGTTCCCGCTCGTTGCATCGGGCGGGAATATCAGCATTGAAAAATAAAAACTCCCACACGTGGCGCCTTGCTGGCGCATTTCGAAAATCAACGCCAACGACCGGCTGGGTCGCCAATTGTTCTGCCAGATACTGGGCAGAAGAATCATTCAACCGGCTGGCGATCAGATAATGAATCCAGGCGTCGCCGCCAACCCGGTATTGGGGATCGCCAAAGGTTATAGCGGACATTCCGTCTGGGCTCAATGACGCCTGCCGAAACCGGGATGCGTTTCGCCAATAGCGTATGGTGTTCCAATCATTCAATCCAAAGCAACAGCGAAATAATTCCAAATAACGACTCAAGAATGAATGTTCATAAATCCATAAGTTAATACCATGAGGATAAAAACCGTCACTCGGCAGCATTTTCATGACGATTTCAAACACACCCCGCAGGTAACCTGCCCACTCGGCCGCCCTGGAGTGCTTCTCCCAAAACAAACAGCTAAACGCCAGTAGTCCGTGACTGCAACCAAGAAAATGCGCCTGGCAATAATCTTCACGCTCGTAGCCGAGATGGCGCCAGACACGTTCGGCAATTTCAAACATTCCCGTTTCAAAATCCGACCGTTGTCGCTGATTCAAAAAATTAAAAATCCAGTCAAACGCCAGGCTTAGCGAAAACAGACATTCTCCGGACTGGGTATCGATGTTCATCGGTTCATATTCCGGTGAACGTGCGAGCTTTAGCAAGGTTTGAAAGGAGTCAAGCGCGCGCTGAATCGATTTTTCTTGTTCGGTTAACAACGCATGAAAAGCGCTGATAATGAGTTTATCAAATTCATTGAGTCGTTCCGGTTCCGGAGGCAATTTACTTTCCGGAGATATTTGAAAATCCAGCTCCCAGTTTTGCAGCAATTGCTTGATAGCCAGCCACTGCAAGCGGTGCGAAGCAGTAGCTTTTTCGCGCAGATCCGGCAAATCAGCCGGTGTAAACAATAACCGGGGATGAACAGTTTGCAGCTCTGGTAAAATTTCCACGGACTTTGCCACTGCTCGTTTTTTCGGCGAGGGATAAATCTCAAGTTTGAGCGGAATTATGCGAGGATCCGTGCACTGTATTTTTATGCTGAAGTCGCTCGAGCCTGAAATTGATACCAGAGCAAAACCACGAACCCTGCCGGTTACCGATTCATCACCCCAAAAATTGTAGCGACAATCAAATCGATGACCATCGATTTCGATAGTCACTCCGGGCAGCGAAGGAATGCTGCGCCAACCAGGCCAGGGGCCAACTGCCAGCCCGGGCGGTTCCGAAGAGAACTGCAGTTGTGAAAATCGCAATTCAGCAAGTTGATTTAACGCCATGTTCTGACCGGAGCGCAGGTAACATAAATGACGCTCAAGAGGGTAGTGTTGAATATCGAATAAAATATGAAATCCATAGCGTCCGCGCTTTAACACCGGCAATTCAAACACCGTCGTCGTTCCGATCCTTTTACTGAACACCGGTGCAAGATCAATTTGAACAACTTGCTCTGGTCCTTTTTGAGATAATAAACGATCCATCACCCATCCCTAATTCGAAAGCTGGTCATTTAGTAGCACGATAGTTATGGAAGGCTGTTTTCAATTGCATCCAGTTCTGCTCTGATCTTTTCCCGAAATATTGGTTTAAGACTGGTATTTTTTAACATCGACTTCAATTCCGAAATGACTTTCTGATTGATTTCGTTAGTGGCGTCGGTTAAATAAGTCAGTGGTCGCTTTCCGGCATAAATCAAATCCAACCGTGGATTGATCTGCTCCAGAATCGTCGTACTGGTCCATGAAGAGTAGCGCACAAAATCCCGATTATCACCGCCATCGAATTTTACGCTTAATTCCCAGACCTGGCGGAAATTTTTATGCTTCAGTTCAGGATTGGCATTTTCATAACCAGAGACAAAATCAGAATTTTTCAAAACCGGATTTGGAGTGTTGTATTCAGATTCTGTTACCAGCCATTTAATGACCTCCCATGCTGCCTGTGGATTATCACAAGTGGCGCTGATGGATAATCCTCCTGAAGCGGAGCGGAAATAACGCGGCGGATGATCGCCCATCTTTGGTAGCGGAGCAACGTCCCAATCAACGTTTATCGATTTGATCAAATCCAAATTGGGCACGGCTTCAACTATCATGGCGACACGACCGGTATTTAACATCTGCGCACCTTGCATACCCTGGGCCTGGGCATAGCCCAGTTCAGGCATGACCTTTTCTTCAAACATCAAATCAAGATAGGCCTGCTGGGCCTCGATTGCCTGCGGTGGCAGGCTGAAAAGCAATGCATTAGGTGGATAGACAGCGCCGTTCATTTGTTCCAATGCAGAGACAAAATGACGCGCGATATAAATACCATACTGATCGATCCTGCCATTGTCGTTTAAATCCCGGGTCAATTTTTTCGCACGATCGACCATTGTTTCCCATGTCCAGGCGGAATCCGGCAGCGGGATATTGTACTTTTTGAATAGCTGCTTGTTAAAATAAACGCCATAGGTGTAAGTCCAGTCGCAGAATTGATACCAGCCGCTATCGATGGAAGCGCCGCGCGCCATAAATTCAGGCAGTACCTGCGAGACAAAAGTATCGCCGCGCGCCAGTTGCCAGAGGTCAACAAGATGGCCTTCTGCTGCCAACCGATCACGCACAACACTATTGGTGTAAAAAATATCCGGAGGTGACCCCGCAGCGATCATGGCGTACAATTTCTCCTGACCAGAGAACGGGATCAGTTTGATTTTAATTGCGTTGCGTGCTGAAAATTCATCGATCCTGTTTTTTAAAGATTGCATCAGTTGCGCGTTCGCGGGAATATTGACTGCAATCTGAGGCAATTTCGCCTGGTCAGATTTCGAACAACTCAACACGATCATCGTTAAAACATAAATCGAAAATATTTTTAAACTTATTGTTTTCTGCATCAGACCTCCTGTACATTTCCCAGCGCGGCTAAGCCGCAAAATTAAACACCGAAAAACACCGAATATCCCTGAAAAACTATTTTGAGAGAAAATATTTCGGACGATTTCGGTCTTTTCAGTGTTTATACAAAAATATTTTTGCAAGTAAGTGCAAGATTAATTTGGTAATAAAATAAGATGTTAACTTCTCAAACAAAAAAGACAGCTTACAGCCAGCTTCGCAAAAAACGCAATCCTGCCTCAAAGTCCAGTTCATGACCGCCGTTATGCAAGTTCCATTCGAGGCGCTTCTTTATCCCTAATTTTTGGTAACAGAAACTTGCCGCTCTAAACTCCTGTTCCACCAACCGATGCGAAGCAATATCATCCAACCTGCCGCTTTGGACCTGCACGGGTCTGGGACATATCAGCGATATTAAATCTGAATCGCTAAATTGGGTCAGCAATCCCGGAATAAATGCATGCTCCTCCTCGGTCGGTAAAAAACAGGAGTAGTCAGTACTTTCAATGACCATTTTTGAAACGCGATGATTGAACCAAGCAGAGATAACTCCGGCTCTGATTCGCATTTCCAATGGCATGAGATATAGTGTGTACCCGCCGCCCATACTAATCCCCCAGGCAGCAATTTGTTCCGGATCGATCGGCAGCGCCTCTAAACAAATGTCGAGCAGGGTTCGTATTGCCTGAAGCTCAAGCGCCCAAATGGTTGAACCGAGCAACAACGCCATGCGGTTGATCCGTGCGCGTTCCGCAAAATTATTGATCAATTGTGGCGCTACTACCGCGAAACCGTTTTCAGTTAATCGGCTTGCGAATCGGTGGTAACTGGCATCAAGGCGTTGATCCGTTCCCATTGTTGATTGCGGCGAACCACCAATTCCATGGAGACAGATCACCAGCGGAAATCGCGGCTGCGATTCTTTCTGAACCGGTGGCTGGTACCATGCTGAAAATTTCATCTCATGACAAAAGGTAAACGTAATCTTTCGCTGACATTGATCGGCTTTTGAAATTTCGATTTGTTTGGCCGTCGCAGGCAGACCAGCCGGCAACTTCATCAGTTCCGCCCATTTGCTGCGCTGAGATCGGACAGAATTTAAAAAATCTTCCAACGAGGAAAAATCGCGCTTCCATTCAGTACTTGATCGATTCGGATAATCGGCGATCAATTGACGCAACAAATTTTCCCAGTTTTGAGCTGCTGTAATTTCAGTTTGCTCTGACATCGACAATGGTTTCTCAGTTATATTTTTCTATATTTTTTCTACAAAGTACAGGGAACGCCCGTCGGCTCTGCGCCGAACGGATAGCAACATCTATCATCATTTGCGCCCTGAATCCGTCCCAAATAGTAGGGTAAAGCTGTTGTGCGCCGTTCACAATATCAATAAAAACAGCATTCTCTTTCAAAACGCCGTCTTCTTCACCCTGATAATATTGAACAGTGTTTGTATGGGCGGGCTTGAAATGCAGCCGTGTCAGCCGGTCAACCAGCATGACGCTACCCTGCTTACCGTGCATCTGGACCATAAATTTTCCGACCAGCGGCGCAGTTCCGCTATCGCCGACGACCAGGCTTCCCGCACTGCCATTAGCGAAACGAAAGGTCGCTGACAAATTATCAATTACACCGGTTGGCTGATGATAATTATCACCCACTGCAAACACCTGTTCCGGTTCTGCGCCAACCAAGAAGTGTAACAAGTCCGCACCGTGGATCCCCTGCGAAATAACGTTACCGCCGCCGGCAATCGGGTCATTCGCCCAAAAATCTGCACCCCAGGGATCATCCATTATCTGAACGCTGACCATGAACGGATCCGGTATCAACTGACGTGCTTTTACCACCATCTCATAAAAACGAAACTTGAACGCAGTCAGCTGAACCAAATCATTTTGCCCGGACAATACCGCCATTTGTTTGGCATGGCCAATCGAGACTGCCAGCGGTTTTTCCAGAAAAATGTGCTTGCCGGATTTGACTGCTAAAGAAAACAACGAAAGATGGCTGTCTGTGGTCGTTGTCAGGTAAACGCCAACCACTGCCGGATCATTAAATATTCGTTCGGGTTGATTTGTGAAATATTCGGCTTGAAACTGGTTAGCAAATGCTGCGGCTTTTGATTCGCACAAATCGCAGCAAGCATAAATCTTTGCCTCTGAAAGCTGCTTCAACGCTCGAGCATGAAGAACGCCCATGTCGCCACATCCGATAATTGCTATTTTTATCATTTATTCATGTTCCCAGTCTAACCATTCTCGGCCAAAGCGCCGGCGGGGATGTGTTTACATTGTACAATTTGATGAATGATTCATAGCGCAACAAACTGCAATACAGGCATGTCATTGCGAGGAGCGAAGCGACACAGCAATCTTTTAAATATTTGATAAGATTGCTTCGCTCCGCTCGCAATGACATGCTGACTAAAAACTTTTGCAAAAAAAACAAAGACTTTACTTGTAATACTATAAGCCAACCCTGTAATTAAACGATTTTTTCAATCTTTGTCAAGCCATTTTTGAGTTGTTCAGAAAAACTTCAGATAGCGGTGGAATAATAAGCTGATCTTTTCGGACTGGTTGAGATAATCGGCGTTATAACTTAATTAATTGTATCGGAATTTCAAAGTTATGTCATTATAAAAAAATAGAACCGCAGCTTTCACAGATGACACAGATTTTTATCTGTGTGCGAAAAATTATCTACGAAACCTGTGGTTGCTTTTCAATATTTAATTCGCGAAGTTATGTTGTTTAAGGAAGTTGGTAACTGACGATAAATAGTAAATATCAAGCGATGGTATCAGTAATCTAAACAAAAACGAGGATTTTGATCAACTGAACTGTCCGGATAAATTTGCCGTTGGATAAGTTTTTCTTGACTTTGAACACATATTACCTTAAATTTACTCCAATAAAAAAATAATTGCTCATGTTTTCGGCTGCTATTTCTGGAAAGCTGTCTCCAAAGATTGGCAACAACTGCGCAGGAACACCATTGATTTTTCCGCCTGGATAGCAAATTAAAAGAGAAAAACTTTACCCAGAGCCGACCCGATTATCGGGAACACATGGATCTTGGTAGATTAAGAAATATAAGCATTCATCTGTGAAACAAATATTTTAGTTAAAAACTATTGAGAGTAAGGGGATGAAATGAAGAAAAAAACATTGATAACAGCATTTCTATTTTTGATGACCACTTGGGCAGGACATGCACAGCACACCTTTGAAAGCGACACCCTCAAAACTCAGCCGGGCAATCTGATCATCACTTTCATTGGTCATGGCACATTAATGTTTCAATTTGACGGAAAAGTCATTCATGTGGATCCGGTCAGCCGTGAGGCAGACTATACAAAATTGCCCGCAGCGGATTTGATTTTAATCACCCATGAGCACGGCGACCATCTCGATCCCAAAGCAATTGAAACCCTGTACCAGGAAGGGACCAAAATCGTCCTGACGAAAAAGTGCGCCGAACGAATCGATCGCGATGCGATCGTGATGAAAAACGGAGATCAAAAAACGGTTTTGGGATTCAAAATTGAAGCGGCGCCGGCGTACAATATTCAACACAAACGCAGTGATGGAAAACCCTACCATCCAAAAGGCGATGGAAATGGATACATAATCACCTTCGGCGAAAAGCGGGTTTATGTGGCTGGCGATACCGAAAATATTCCCGAAATGAAAAAGCTGGAAAATATTGACATTGCGTTTCTGCCGATGAATCTGCCCTATACTATGAATCCGGAAATGGTCGCCGATGCTGCCAAAGCCTTTCAACCGAAAATTCTCTATCCCTATCATTACGGTAAAACTGATCCGCAAAATTTGGTCGAGTTGTTGAAAAATGAACCTATCGAAGTGCGCATCCGGGACTTGAGATGATTTTGCGGTGTTGAGAGAGTGCTGAATAAACATCAACTATCAGGGACTTTAGGCATTTTGGAAAAAGCATAAAAACCTGACAGGAAAAAACCAGAAGCACGAGATAATTTAATTCTGATGATAAAAATTGCTTCAATTTTTCGCAGTTGTTTTATTGGCTTTCTCGCTGTAAAATAACACCAGCATTCTCCGCGTTCTATTAAATCGTTAACTATTCGGTTTATTTTTTTGGCAGACACAATGACCAATATCGAAATCAAAGCCAGCTGCAACGATCTTGATCAGATCAGGGAAATCTTAAAAAAAGAGGGGGCAGAGTTCGTTGGACTTGATCAACAGACCGACACCTATTTTAATTCTCAACAAGGCAGGTTAAAGTTGCGCGAGGGAAACATCGAAAATTGTTTGATCCATTATCAGCGTCAAAACCAGGCAGGTCCTAAAGTTTCGGAAGTAATGTTGTACCATCCCCAGCCCAGCGCTGGCTTGAAAGAATTGTTGTCGGTTGCTCTGGGTGTTCGCGGGGTTGTTCGGAAAAAGCGTGAGATTTATTTTATTGAAAATGTGAAATTTCATCTTGATTCTGTTGAACAACTGGGCGCCTTTGTTGAAATCGAAGCTATCGATGCATCCGGCGATATTTCACGGGAAACGTTGCTTGAACAATGCAAGACTTATTTGTCACTATTTGATATTTCGGCAGCACAATTAATTAATAATTCTTACAGTGATATGATATTGGAAAAAAGTGATGGACCAAAAAACTAAAGCAAAACGAGGGAAATCTGACATGTTAATACCTACGCTGATTCTGGGAATATTGGCACTGGTGTTTATCTTGATCGGCTATCTGAACGGACAGGGTCAGCACCTGATTGGCTTAAAAACGGCATCAAAAATGACCATTCAAATCTTTCCGATGTTGATCTTTGCCCTTATCGTTGCTGGAATGATCCAGGTTTTATTGCCGCAACAGATGATCTCAAAATGGATCGGCGAGGAAGCCGGTTTACGCGGAATTTTACTGGGCGCAATTGCCGGCGGCATGGCGCCTGGCGGACCCTACGTTAGCCTGCCAATAGCTGTGGGATTAGTCAAGGCGGGGGCCGGAGTTGGCACCATGGTCGCTTTTTTGACCGGCTGGTCGCTCTGGGCGTTGAGCCGGATTCCGATGGAACTGGGAATTCTGGGTTGGAGATTAACGCTGATACGGTTGGCGTGCACTTTTATTTTTCCGCCGATCGCCGGATTGATTGCTCATGCATTTTTTTCAAACGTTAAATTGTAACGTTATCTAAAGCAGAGGTGCTGAAAATTTTAAAGAAGAGAACGCCTCTGAATACAGTCAATTCTTTCTAAAGCGATCAGAGATCGTGGAAGGGTCATTAATGGAAGATTTGAGAATTCTATACCTGGAAGATAATATTATTGATGTTGAATTGGTGACGGCAACGCTCAAGGCTAATCAGCTAAAATCTCAAATGGTACATGTGACCAATCGATCCGATTTTATTTCTGCGCTGGAGTCAAATAAATTCGACATTATTTTGTGCGATTATGCCCTGCCCGGTTACAGTGGAAAACAGGCGCTTAAATTTGTACGCCAGCGTTTTCCGGATCTGCCGTTTATTTTCGTATCGGGGACTTTGGGTGAGGAATCAGCAATTGATACGCTGCGCAGCGGCGCGACTGACTATGTTTTAAAACAAGGACTTTCCCGTTTAGCGCCGGCGATCAGACGCGCCATTAAAGAGAGCAAAGAACGCCAGGAGCGCAAGCAAGCCGAAGAAATTCGGCGGCGCTACGATTTTATCGTTAACACGTCGCGATCATTCATGGTTCTCATTAATCGCGATTATCAATACGAAGCTGTCAATCAAGCCTTTAGTGCGGCTCACGGTCTTGAAAATAATGAAGTTATGGGAAAAAGCGTAGATCAGATCTGGGGTAAGGATGTTTTCAACCGTCTGATGCGCCCTCATCTCGATAGCTGTCTTTCCGGCTTTGAGATAAATTATGAAGCCTGGCTGAGCACCCAAAATCTGGGTTACCGTTGTTTTCACATTTCCAATTTTCCCTATAGTGCAACCCCCAAAAAGATCACCCATGTCGTCGAGGTTTCAGTTGATGTAACCGAAAAAAAACAGACCGAAATCGCGCTGGTCAGCGAGCGGGATCGCGCTCAGAAATATTTGGATGTCGCCGGCGTTATCTTCATCGCAGTTGATGCCAACGAAAAGGTGAGTCTGGTAAATAAAAAAGGCAAGCAGATTTTAGGCTATGAAGAGACTGAAATTATCGGCAAAAATTGGTTTGATCATTTTGTCCCAAAATCCACTCGCAAGCAATCAAGTGAGCTTTTTAAAACAACAATCCAGGGCAAAACCCCACTGCTTGATTATGTCGAAACTCCGCTCATTACCCGTGAACACGGTGAAAAGATTATCGCCTGGCACAATACTGTGCTGAATGATAATGATGGCGCTATCATCGGGATTTTATCTTCCGGTGAGGACATTACGGAACGAAAACACGCCGAACATTTGCTGCGCGCATCTGAGGAGCGCTACCGAACACTGGTGGAAGGCTCGGGCCAGTCCATTATCTCGATCACGTCCGGTGGAAAAATTTTATTCGTCAACCAAATTTCAGAAAAAATGTTGGGTATCGACCGCAATAAATCCGAGGGGCAAAAAATTCAGCATGTTTTCCCGGCGTCGCTTGCAAAAAAATTGATGCACCATGTGGAGACCGTTATTAGTCAGAGACAATCAATCACTGATGAAAATGAATTCTATCTAAATGGCCAGCAACGCTGGTTTGAATGGCGCATTCATCCGCTGCGCACCGATAGCGCGGAAATCGATTCAGCATTGGTGATCACGTTGGATGTTTCCGAGCGAAAACAGGCGGAAAAAAAGCTGCTGTTAAGTTATGATAAATTGCAGCGAACATTATCCGGAATCGTTAGCGCTCTCACATCGACCATAGAAATACGCGATCCCTACACCGCCGGTCACCAGCGTCGGGTTTCTGAGCTTGCCTGTAAAATCGCTGAGGAAATGGGTGTATCTGCCGACACCAGTGAAGGAATACGTATCGCCAGTCTGGTTCATGATATTGGTAAAATTTATATTCCATCTGAAATTTTAAGCAAACCCGGCATTCTCTCGGAATCTGAATTTAATCTGATTAAAATTCATCCCAGAGCCGGCCATGACATTCTCAAATCGATCGACTTTCCCTGGCCGATTGCCGTCACCATTCTCCAACATCACGAACGAATGGACGGCTCCGGATATCCACAATCGATCAGCGGAGAGGAGATCATTATTGAAGCGAGAATCATCTCAGTCGCCGACGTCGTCGAGAGCATGGCCTCTTACCGGCCCTATCGCCCGGCAAAGGGAATTAAACAGGCGATCGAGGAAATTTCAGCCAATCAAGGTAAGTACTATGATCCTGAGATAGTACAGACCTGTATCAAGCTTTATCATCAAAAAAAATTGAATTTTCTGGAGCAGTAATACCAAACCTTTTTCGACGGGACAAGTTTAATTGCTCAAAATACTTGCTGTTAAATAGTGTTTAAACGAAAACTGATCCCGCTTCAGCGGGAAAAGCAATCTCTTAATTCTCGGTAAAATAATGAGATTGTTTCATCGCCCTGCTGTCGCGGGGACAGGAAAATGTGAGTTTTATTTCAGCTACAATTTAACAATCGCATATTACTCTGATGTTATTCCAGAAATCCGGAGGTCAAATTGAAAGCGCAGTTAATGATTCCAACAAATTATAAAAACCTGCTCGACATCACACAGACCGAAAACGCTATTCGGTTGATAAAAGAATTTTTTCAGACGAATTTAGCGTTTGAATTAAACTTGTTGAGAGTGACAGCGCCGCTTTTTGTTAAAGCAGGCACCGGTATCAATGACGATTTAACCGGCGTGGAAAAACCAGTCTCCTTTAAAATCAAAGCGCTGGAAAATATTGAGGTAGAGATAGTTCAATCACTGGCAAAATGGAAACGGATGATGTTGGCAGACTATGGCTTTCAAACTGGTGCGGGTCTTTATACCGATATGAACGCGATTCGACCCGACGAGGATTTGGATAACCTGCATTCGATCTACGTTGACCAGTGGGATTGGGAACGGGTGATATCAAAATCAGAAAGAAACCTTAATTTTTTAAAATGTATCGTTCGAAAAATTTACGATGTGATTCGAAGGACCGAGAAATATATCTATTATAACTTTCCGGTGATAAAGCCGGTTTTACCTGAAGAAATCACCTTTATTCACAGTGAGGAATTGATTGAAATGTACCCGGACTTAACGCCGGCGCAGCGCGAAACAGAAATCTGCCAAACGTTTGGCGCTGTTTTTTTAATCGGAATCGGCGCCAATTTAAAAAATGGACAACCTCACGACGGCCGCGCCCCTGATTATGATGACTGGTCCACACCCACCGAAAATGGCTTCAAAGGATTAAACGGAGACATTTTAATTTATAATCCGATCCTAAAAACCGGTTATGAGCTGTCTTCAATGGGTGTTCGGGTGGACAAACAAACGCTGCTAAGACAATTGAAACTACAGCAGCAATTAGACCGCACCGAATTATATTACCACCAGCGGTTAATTCGCGGAGAACTGCCACTATCCATCGGTGGCGGCATCGGACAATCGAGACTGTGTATGTTTTATCTTCGAAAGGCACACATCGGTGAAATTCAAAGCAGTATCTGGCCCCCATCTATGATCGATAGCTGCCGCAAAAACAATATTATATTGTTGTAATTTATCAACCCATCTTTTATGTTCTTCAACTTCGAAAAGTGCACATCTGCCGGGCTGCACTTTTTTTCTGTCTGAAAACAACCGACTATTACCCTGAAAAAACTGAGTGATATTTTTTGGAGCATCCAGTGCAGAGTATTTTCCGAGGCTGCGCCTCGTTTGCTCTGAAACCCAACGCTGCACATGTACATATCGCTCTATTTAATGAAAAAAAGTATTTCATTTTGAAATATTTGACTGAGCAAGCGCTGAATAAAAAT
>DSAU01000205.1 GCA_011046315.1 bacterium | reverse complement strand
TCATTTTATCCTCTGAAATCAATATTACCGTTTTTCGAATCGAATGGGAATTGAGAACGCCTGTTGAAGCAAATAACGATCAAAAAATTGAATCACGCCAAAAGCTTGGAAACCATCCGCTGCAATGCGCGGACTTTGATCCAGAGTAAACTGGAGTGATTTGGGGATTGAGGGATAAAGATAAAACAGACGATCATTTTCTGCGTAAACTTTAACCTGAATTGGATCGGTGACCTCATATTTTTCTATTAGCTCAAATTCCAATCTGCGGTCTGTCATGGGATAAACAAAAGCGGCGTTGATTTGTAGTTGGTAATAGGCTTCTCTGACAGACTCTAATGTTATTTTTCCCCGGTTTGATGTTAGCGCTTTTTTTACCAGTGTGGTTCCGGCGGCGTCATAAATATTGACCGCGACATCAGATAGGCTTAAAAACACATCTTCATCCAAATCGATGCTGAACTCCACTTTTTTTACATCCGAATTGGGGTGAAAATTATATGAAAAAACATCGCGGCCGAACAACTGTTTTTTCACCGTTCGCTGATAGCCCGATATTTCGCCTCTGGCAAAACCGTAAAACGGCGTGTTAAAACCATTCGTGACCACAAAATCTCCGCTTGGTTCCCTACCCAGCGAATAATTGAATTGTGACAGCACTGAAGGCTCGATGGTAAAACTTCCAAAAGAGATTTGCAGATCATAAATCGATTTTCGATCATTGAGCAGATCTGCAACAACCACAATTTCCCAAATTCCGGGCGTCAAATCCTCGCCGGAAATATATTCGATAACCGTCTTCATTTGCGCGCTGGTTATCGGTGGCGTCTTAAAAAATTGCTCACCGCTCGGGGTGTGGCAATATAATTCAACCGCGCAAAACTTTTTTTTCACCGGTGAAAGCGCAATTTTTGCAGCCGTTGCGCCAGGTGGCGGGAGCATGAAATAACGGGCAATGTAACCAGGGGCAAGCGTTTGCTGTTCAAAATTTTTTTGATATTGATTTTCATGGCTGAACGAATGCGGAATAATAATCGTATTCAGCAGTTCAAACTCCAGATCAAAATCGTTTCTACCAACGCCGTCAGCTTTATGAAATGCAGCCACTTTTGCGCAATATAAACCCGGCTGGGTTAATAGTTTCGCATTATATTTTACAGTAACCTCAGCCTTGCTCTCTCCTTTGATATAAATTGATTTCTTTTCAGGAATCAACCAGGGCGCGGAAGATTGCAGGTTAAAAGCCCGATAAAATGCCGCGCGTTGGTCAGCATTGATGTGGTCGCTAAAAATCGGGCGAATGGAAAAGATTTGTTTAGCGTCATTTGCTGGGAAGTACCCGGCAGTGCGCCAATAAGCTGCCGGCGTTGTTTCGCTTTTTGAGGAGGGGCAGTTTGTCGATATTTCATAGCCGATCAAATCGTTAGCCAGCGCTTTTCGAAATCGAGATTGAATCAGCTTGTAAGCTGCTTCCACCTGAATTATACCGTTTCCCTGATCCACTGGGGAATAATCAGGTAACGGTTTTGCGCTAAATTTGATTGCATTCCGCAACGCTACGGCGGTTAATTTTTTCTCAGGAAAATTTTGTTGAACAGCAGACCACAGCAACGAAGCCGCTCCTGCAGCCTGGGGTGCTGCCATGCTGGTCCCGCGCATCAGATCTGCATCAGAAAAAGGAGGAACTGTCGAAGCGGCCACTCCCGGTGCAATCACATCGGGTTTGGAAAGTTCGCCGCCGCGGGCGCTAAAATCAAAAATAACATCCTCAGACAACCGCGTACCCAGAATATCATTTCCTTGTTGGAAGGGCAAATAAGCGCTGACAGATAATGCCAGCGGCGCCGCTGACGGTGTGCCGGTTGTGGAAATTCCAGGACCATCGTTGCCATTGCTAATGCAGACAAAAACACCGTCATTGTCCATCATTAAATTGTTGATCAAACGGTCGGCATCACTTTCCCCCTCCCGTATCGATCCGATGCCGTAGCTTAAATTAACCACAACCGGTCGCTGAGTTCGCATTGAATAATCTTCAATAAAACGGACCGCCTTATGCAAACTACCGCTCACGGTACATCCCCCCTCATAAATTCCGGCGCCGATTTTCAGGCTGATAATCTGCGCGCCGGGCGCAATCCCGTGATAGCCTTGTTGACCATGTATCTCAAATCCGGCGGCAACCCCGGCCACATGTGTACCGTGACCATCGTCGTCAAAATGAAATGAAACCAGCATTTCATAGGGTAAAACATTGATCGCGAATGTCATCATTCGCCGGTCATAGCGCAAATCTCCACCGCGAAATTGGAACCGGTTAAATTTAACATGATAATCACGCAAAGCCTGTTCATCATCGATGTGTTGATCGCCATCTGTATCCACATACGCCACCCAATAAAATGAATCCGCTTCCTCGACCTCAAAAACCAATACTCCAAAAACATCATCTGAGCTGCCGTTATTGTTGATGTCCCGAATCCGAGAATTTCTAAAGCGTCGTTCATCCAAGTAGCCGATTAAATATTCATCATTATAAGGTTGCTGTTTCAGCAAATGGTAGTTGTACAACCGAAAGCCATCCGGATGCTCAATAAAACGTTCCTGACCCAATGTTCCCTTTTTTCCGACGTAGAGCGCCACATCACCCTGACCTGAAAAATCCTGAACATCAATGATTTTTGTTTCACCGGTCGATGTTTTCAATAAGCCAGGGACGCCGGGATCAACCCCGCTATCCAGAATAAAAATAACGACACCCCTGCCATCCGATCCCGGATTTTTGCTGATAAACTGTTTCGCGCCAATGGCGGTGGTGTTGAGAAATTGCCAATTGTCGCTGCCAGCAGCAGTAAAGGGTAAACCGAGTAAATAGATGACCGCTATCCCAATCATCAAACGCAAACAGCGCCAAAATCCATTTTTTGCCATTTGTCAGCTCCTTCAAATAAAAAATCTGATTTTCGATGTCAAGGGTTGATTTTGCGCAGCTAAATTTTCTTTATCTGATATCCCATGGCAGCTAATTTTTGTGATAACTTTTGGCGGTGATCGCCTTGAATCTCAATCGCTGTGTCCTTAACCGTACCACCGCTTCCACAAAATTGCTTCAGTTCGGTTGCTAATTTTTTTAGAAGTTCCGGGCGATGTTGAAATCCGGTTATCAGCGTTACCTTCTTACCGCGACGACCTTTGGTCTGAAGTTCCAGCCGGATATTCTGCTGCACCGGTGGCAGATCAAAGCTTTGCGACAATTTATCAGCGCTTTTTTCTTGTTCAATCTGTTTTTGTAAGTCACTGTCGGTCGAAAATACTAATCGTGTTTTTTTTGATTCTGCCATAGAATCTCCTTTGACCGGAATATTTGTTAAATAGCTCCTTACATTGTCATTGCGAACCCGCTTCAGCGGGAGAAGCAATCTTTTGGTAATAAAGAGATTGCTTCGTTTTAGCGCAGGGGCGGGATCGTTCGCAATGGTAACAAAGGTCGAATTAAGGCCTCTTTCGGACGGACAAAAAATATTAAGTCTTTCAAAGTTTCAACGCTTCTTTTTGCAGATCGTTCAATTGATTTTAATCGACCGAACTGATGAGGTTACCAGCAACGGGAGAAAAATCAAAACCAAACCATGCGTAATCTTTCTCCTAAAAATTAAAAATTATATTTTAAAAAGCAAGAAAAATCTATCTAACTGAGTAAGATTTCAGTTGCTGGTGGGAATAAAACTGATGCCCTCGCTTTTTTTGATAAAATCACTTCAATTGCTTACTTGATTTGAGAAAATTAACGTTTAACAAAATGATCTGAATGTCAAGCGATGGCATCAGTAATCCATAATTATTGTTCAAAAAAAGTATTGACTTTCAAAATACAATAGTTTATATTCAAACAATCGTTTGAGCCAAACGAACGTTTGATGCTGTTCTGGTCAAATTATTTTTGGAGGAAAAATGAAACTCAGGTTGATCCTGGTGATATGGCTCTCTCTGACAATTTCACTTTCAGCGCAGGATTTGTTTGAAAGTGCAATTGTTGAAGGAGACCAGTTGAGCAGTTCAAATTATGAATTGAATGGTCATTTGCGCGCAGTTATTTTTGGTGGAAAAACCGACAATAAAAATGAGGCGGAAATAAAAAGTAGCTACGGCGAAGCCGGTCTCAAACTGCGGTTGCGTCAACAGCATTTTGGCGATGCGTTTGCCGAGATTCGATTTCGCAAGGGACAGGAATTTAATCAATCGCTTTCCGAAGTCAACCTGCGCGAGGCGTTTGTCAATGTCTATCTCGGTAAATTCGATCTCCGAATCGGACATCAGATTGTGGTTTGGGGGCGCGCCGATGGATTTAATCCGACTGACAATATAACGCCCAAAAACATGCTGGTGCGTTCTCCCGATGAAGACGAACGGCGCGAGGGAAGTTTTGTGCTTCGGAGCTTCTATAACAGTCAACTATTACGATTGGAAGCAATCTGGGCGCCGGTTTTTACGCCGTCGGTTCTACCCATCGATGTGGTGGAATTACCGGAGGGTGTTGCTTTTGGTTCGGCGCATTATCCCGACGCTAATATAAAAAATGGCTCGGTTGCGTTGAAGTTGAATTTAATTTCTCCATCGTTCGAAGCTTCGCTATCATATTTTAACGGCTACTATCCGCTGCCGGGCATTGATATGACCGAGCCCCGGTTTTCTGTTTCTGGTGTTCGGTTCGAGCTGATACCCAGACCCTACCGGATGCATATTATCGGATCCGACTTTGCAACGACGGCTGGCAGTTATGGTTTGAGAGGGGAGCTTGCTTATCGTAAAGCCCTGAACGATTATCGAAAACAAATTTATATCCCCAATCCCGACTTTCAATGGGTGGCAGGTGTGGACAGAGAGATCGGCGATTTTAGTATCGTGCTTCAGTACATCGGCAGATATGTTGCTGATTTCACTGAAAAAAAATCGCCGGTGAATCCGTTTGAGCTGCCTGCATTTGAAGTTGAAATGAAAAATCGCCTGTTTGCCTCCCAATTACATCGGCTCAGCCATGCCGTATCTTTTCGTTCGGCAGTGAACCTGTTACATCAAACTCTAAAGTTGGAATTTGCCGGTATCTGCAACTTTACCACTGAAGAAACTTTATTCAGACCTAAAATTACATATTTACTTGCCGATGCCATGCAAATGACCCTGGGAGGAGAAATTTATCGCGGCTCTGATGACACATTGTTCGGGCTGGTGGATGATCTGCTCAGCGCAATTTACTTTGAAATGAAATTGTCATTTTAAGCTAAGGTTAGAAAAATGGGAGATGACAAAACCAAACAACCCCGACGTCGCATCCTTGAAACTGCGATTACTTTGTTCGCACAAAAAGGATTTGACGCAGTCGGTGTGAGAGAAATTGCCAAACACGCCGAGGTGAACATTTCGATGATTTCATATTATTTTGAGGGAAAAATTGGCATCTTAAAAGCGATCATCGAAGAATTCCATAATAAATATTTTGAAGTTATCAGTCAGGTGCTAAGCCGGTCATTGACACAGGAGCAGGTTGTCCGACAATTGGTAACTCAGATTGTTAATTTCATCCGCGAGAACACCAATTTAACGATGGTCACCATTCATTCGCTGCCGCTGGATATTCCTGAAATTGCAGCGCTTAAGACAGATCGCGTCAACAAACTCATCGATGGTATTGGTGAGTTGGTGCGGCAATACGGATTGGATCCGGACAACAAGGGTGTGTTCGCCATTGTTGGACCGGCGATTATTTCATCAATATTGGCTCATTTCCGTTTCAAACCTGTTCAAAAGAATATTCTTCAAATTGAGTTCGATGATGCATTTTATGATCGCTATATCGATACGCTGACAACTTTTTTTCTTTACGGACTCAAAGGTATAATTGAAAAATATCAGCCAGCGAAAGGAGACAATTTTGAAAACCATTGCTGATACGATTATGAAATACCGCTGGTTTGTTATCAGTGGGTTTATTGTGGTTACGCTGCTGTTTGCCCGACAGATTCCAAAGGCGAAGATTGATTCTGACATGAAAAGCCAGCTTCCTGCCGATATGATTTCCCGCATTAATACCAACAAAATTGATGAGTTGTTCGGCGGGACCGACATGCTGATGCTGTTGGTCAAAACCGACGATGTTCTAAAACCGGAGACATTGAAACGCATTCAACAATTTTCAAAAAAAATGAATCGCATCAAGGGCGTGGATAAAGTTCTTTCACTGTTCGATTTAAAAAATATTAAAACCGAAACCGGCGCGATGATCGTTAGTCCGGCAGTGGAAAAAATCCCCGTCAATAAGCAGCAACAGGAATTGTTACGCCGGGAAATCCGCGGCAATGATATTGTCTACGGGACAGTGGTATCGCACGATTTTACCATCGCCGCAGTAATTGCAGTGTTAAAAACAGCAACCCTGGATGAGGATATTATTCCTGAAGTGGAAAAATTGGTGGAACAGGTTCCGGGAAATGAGCAGGTGTTGCTCGGAGGTCTTCCCATGGTGCGGGTGGAAATTAGCCAAAACATTAAAACTGATATACGGCGCTTAATGCCTTTCGGTCTGTTGATAATGTTGCTCTTCCTCTATTTGTGTTTTAAACAGTTACGGGGTGTGTTACTGCCTTCGGCAGTGGTGATGATGTCAGTGTTGTTTTCAATGGGATTGATTCCATTGATTGGCTGGAAAATTCATATCATTACCATTATTTTGCCGGTTATCTTAATCGCGGTGGCAAACGACTACGGAATCCACCTGATCGCTAAATATCAGGAACTGAATGCGATGGTGAATAATGATTCGCGCAAGCAACTGGCTAAAAAGATCTTTGTCAGTTTAAATCGTCCGGTGCTGCTTACCGGTCTGACCACAATGGCGGGAATGCTTTGTCTCTTGGGCCATGAATTGATCCCGGCGGCGCAATTGGGAATATTAGCGGCTTTTGGAATTATTTTTGCGCTGGCGGCGAGTTTGTTATTCATTCCGGCGGTGATCTCTTTATTGCCGCAAGCCAAACCGATTGCCGCAGTGACGACTGACCTCAAACACCAATTGCCCGTTTTGGAGCGATTGCTCCACTTTTTTGGCGAGGTCGTTTCCGAAAAACCAAAAACGATCGTTGTTGCTGCTTTGGTCTTTATGGCGCTGGCATCGATCGGCATCTTTTTTGTAGTTATTGACACCAATCCCAACAGCTATTTTGCCGATGATCATCCGGTGGTAGTTACATCGGATCTGATCGATCAACATCTTGGTGGTTCGCAAAACGTCGCCATTGTATTTCAGGGCGACATCAAAGACCCCCGCATAATGAAAAAGATCGACCGGATGGAGCACGAAATTGCAGCATTTGAAGAGGTCGGCAATACGACCTCGGTTGCGCGTATCGTCCGGCAGATGAGCCGCGCCTTGAACGATTCCGGAGAAGTCTGGTACGACAAAATTCCGGACAGTCGAAATGCAGTAGCGCAATATTTTGAATTGTATTCCATGAGCGGCGATCCTGAAGATTTTGAAAAATTAGTGGACTTTCCCTATCAACACGCGCTGTTGTCAGCAAGAATAAACTCCACCAGCACCTCGAAACTCAACAGTGTCGTCAGTCGGGTAACCGGGATTATCGAGGACGATCCGGACGTGGCCCTCTTGGGAGGATTCGGTGTAGTGCTGTCAGATTTGGCGCGATTGGTGGTCAAGGGACAACTGATTTCGCTGTTCCTGGCAACGTTTATTGTGGCAGTGCTGCTGATGGTTCTGTTTCGTTCGATTACGGCAGGAATTATTTCGGCAATCCCGTTAGCGATCTCTATTGCCATCCTGTTCGGTTTAATGGGCATTTTTCGCATCGAATTAAACGTTGCCACGGCAATGCTGTCTTCGATCATGATCGGCGTCGGCATCGATTACACCATCCATTTTCTCTGGCGTTATCGTGAAGAGCGCCACCAGGGATTGGAATACAGCGCCGCCGTAAAAAAAACATTAACCACCACCGGCAGGGGGATCATGTTCAATGCATTTTCAGTGATTATCGGATTCTTGGTGCTGTTGATTTCCAGTTTTCTGCCGGTGCGTTTTTTTGGATTTTTGGTCATCGTGTCAATTTTTTCCTGTCTGATTGGCGCCCTGGTGCTGGTACCCGCCTTGTGCATTATTTTGAAACCAAAATTTTTGGAACCGGTAAAATTATTTGAAAGATAGGACAATCATCCAGTTACCATGAGGGGAGATCAAGATGAAACATTTAATTACATTAATTGAAATTTTTGTTTTTACATTTTTATCATCGCAGCTATCGGGGCAAGACAGGCTTTCTGCCAGGCAAATAGCCGACCTTTCGTATGAAGTCACCAGAGTAGCCGGAATGGAAGCGACGGCAACCATGACCATTATCGATGATAAGGGCAGGGAGCGGGTGCGAAAAACGGCTCAGGTCATGAAATTGTATGATAACGGCGAAACCGAAAAACGGCTGGTTCGTTTTCTGGCGCCGGCAGATGTGAAAGGCACCGGACTGCTCACTTTTGATTACAAAACCAAAAACGATGATATTTGGCTTTACTTGCCAGCGCTGCGAAAGACCCGGCGCATCGTGAGCTCGGAAAAGTCGAAAAGTTTTATGGGCTCGGAATTTTCGTACGCGGATATGACGCCGCCGACGTTGGATGATTTTAAATTTGACTTGCTGGGTGATGCTGATGTCCGCAGAACCGCATGTTGGAAAATTGAGATGACCGCAGTCGATGATGATATCGCGGATGAGAATGGATTTTCAAAGCGGATTTCATTTATTGGAAAACAAGATTACATGATCCGTAAAGCCATCTATTATGATATCGATGGTGAATTGCATAAAGAGCTCAATGTGTTTGAAATCAAAGAAATTGATCCGCAAAACCATAAATTCCGAGCCATGCATCTGGAAATGGAGAACAAACAGAATGGCCGCAAATCCATTTTGAAAATGGAAAAAGTCGTCTTCAATCCGAATGTGAAAGATGAATATTTTTCAGTCCGCTATCTGGAAAGGGAATAACACAATCAACTTTGGAATGCGGGCAATGTCAGTTTTTGCAAATTCAAGTTGTCTCAGGTTACCGCTGTTGACTAAAAGTGGCTGAAGCAGCAATTCAGTTAACATGGTTGGGGTATGCCGTGGAATGCCACCATTTGTGGCGAACCCGCATATCGTTATTGCCCCATTCTTCACAATTGACATCTTGCAGGACGGTCTGAAACCTTGGGAAGTCATTAATCCAAAACCTTGGTAGCTAACCTTTGAGTTTTAGTATCTGAATAGACTTATTCACCAACCACATGAATTTTCATCAAATTTGTGGTTCCACGGACAAAAATCGGAGCGCCCAACAGGACGATAATCACGTCGCCTTTTTGAACGATTTTTTCTTCCAGCAAAATTTTTTCAGTGTGTTGAATGATCTCGTCAGTCGTCTCATAATAGCGCATTTTTAACGGATTTACGCCCCACGACAAATTGAGTTGACGCTGCACGATGTCAGATGAGGTAAAGACAATAATTTTGGTTGCGGGTCGATATTTGGATACCATTCGCGCCGTGAAACCGGAATTGGTAAAAGCGACAATGGCTCGAACCCGCAGATGCTCGGCGGCTTCGCAGGCAGAAAAGCTCACCGCATCAGCGATACTCTGGGTGCGTTCTTCGGAAGATAATGGCGCCGCCGAGCAAATTCCATTGGATATTTCGGCTTCGAGAATAATTTTTGCCATGGTCACAACTGTTTCGATGGGGTAATCTCCGGTGGCGGTTTCAGCCGATAACATTACAGCATCGCTGCCGTCAAAAATTGCGTTTGCCACATCCGATACTTCGGCGCGGGTCGGTCGAGAAGCTTTTCGCATCGATTCCAACATCTGGGTGGCAGTAATCACGGGTTTGCCCTTTTTTAAACAAAGCTGGATAATTTTCTTTTGTAAAACAGGAACCTTTTGCAGCGGCATTTCCACGCCCAAATCCCCGCGCGCGATCATCACCCCGTCAGAGGCTTCGATGATTGCTGTCAGGTCGGCGATGGCTTCCGGTTTTTCCAATTTAGCGATGACCAGACAATCCCTTTTATGATCTGCGATTATTTTTTTAACTTCAACAATGTCGTTGGCGCTGCGGACAAATGACATTGCCACAAAATCGACGTTTAATTGGAAACCGAACAACAAATCATCCCGATCCTTGTCCGTGAACGATGGCTGGCTGACGGTGACATTGGGCAAATTGATTCCTTTGTGATCCGACAGGATTCCCCCTTCTTCGATAGTACAGTTGACATGTTCTTTAGATGTTTCATCAACCTTTAAGCGAATCAGCCCGTCATTCAACAGAATCGAGTCCCCTGGTTTTACGTCCTGGCTAAGCTGCTCATAGGTGGTAGAAATTGTGGTCTCGTCACCAATGATATCGCGAATTGAAATTTTGATCTTGGCGCCGGTTTTCAGTTGTATCGAACCATTTTTCATTTTTCCGACTCTGAGCTTTGGTCCCTGCAAATCTTGTAAAACAGCGACCGGTTTGTTCAACTCGCCGGCGGTTTCCCGAATAATTTTCGCCAGCCGCGCGTGATCATCGTGGCTACCGTGTGAAAAATTAAGCCGAGCCACATTCATTCCGGCTTCGATGAGCTGAGTGATCGTTTTCTTGGAGCTGGTGGCTGGGCCAAGAGTGCAGACTATTTTTGTCTTTCGCATAATAACTCCCCTTAACGAATTCGTTGCAGAGTTTTTCCATCGGTTCTTAAAATTATCGCGCCATTCAAATCAGTGCGCAGAACCCGGATTTTGAAATTTTCAAACCGCGACAGCACCGTGGCGTCGGGAAAATTGAAACGGTTGTTTTTTCCCACACTGATAACAGCAAGCTCAGGTTTTACCTGTTCTATGAATGATTTTGTTGAAGAGGTTTTGCTTCCGTGATGGGCAACTTTGATGACGTCAGACCGAAGCAAATCCCGGTATTCTTGAATATAAGTTTCTGCTTTTTTTTCAATGTCGCCAGTGAATAAAAAGCTGACCTGATTATAAATGATTTTAATGACGACCGAATTGTTATTGACGTCTCGGGCAAGCATTTTCAAGCCCGATTCGCGCGGATGAATCGCATATACCCCGCACCGGGAAAATTCATCCAGCCGGATAGGTTGATCGATTTTTTGATAATTTAGTTTAAGGCTATCGATCAGAAATTGATATAATGAACAGATAGCTGTAGAGTGATATAGACCGGCGTCGTATATTTTTTCCACCGCTATCTTTCGCATAACCGACGGCAGTCCGCCGATGTGATCGTTATCGGCGTGCGACAGAATCGCTGCATCCAGTTTCTTGATTCCGTATCGCTTCAAACCAGGGACTATAAAATACTCACCAGCGTCAAAGTTCATTAGATTGGGTCCCGCATCAATCAGCAGGTTTTTCCCATTGGGAAACTGAATCAAGCAAGCATCGCCCTGTCCCACATCGAAAAAAGTGATTTGCAGCCAATCGCGCTGGGCAAAATTGGATCGCCAGATGAAAATGTTCGCCAGCACCAGAATGGTCAATATTCCCAGCTTTTGGTGGCTCTTTTTATCAAGATTGATTGACAAATACAGAAAAAAATAGTAAATAACAATACCGGTCAAAGTGACCGAATAGACATCAACAGCGGCAAACCACCAACTGCCAGTATTTCGCAGAAATACAATCAGTGTACTCACCAAAAAACCGGCGGTGTTTGCGAACAGTTGCGCCACTGGTGCAGCGATCAAAGACACAATCAGACAAATGAATCCGTAGGCAATAACCAGCCCCACAATTGGTATGACCAACAGGTTAGCCAACAATGCGATCAACGGTATCCTGTGGAAATAATACACCACAATCGGCAGCGTTCCCAATTGAGCCGACAACGAAACTAAAAACAATGCGCCAGTATATTCGCCGATTTTAGATTGGGTCAATTTACGAAAGCGTTGACTTTTTTCAAAGACAATTTTCAACTTTTGATAAATGAAAATAATCGACAGAATCGCGGCAAATGAAAGTTGAAACGATGCCAAAAACAATTGCTGCGGATCGATCAGCAAAATTATTAATGCTGAAACCGAAATGATGTTCAGAATGTCCACGGGTTTTTGAAGCAGCTTGCCCAGCAGGAATAGCGACGCCATTAGCGAAGCCCGCACAATTGGCGGTTTGAAACCCACCAGCAAATTATAAAATAGCAGACCAGCTATGATCAAAACTATTTTTATCTTTCGCGGAATGGGAAGGATGCTAAAAACCCCGGCCAGAATAATCAGTATGTAACCTACATGCAACCCTGAAATAGCCAGAGCGTGAATCACTCCGCTTCGTGCGAAAGCCTCGCGCAATTTTGATGAAATTTCGCCACGCTCGCCCAACAGCAATGCCCTGATCAAGGCTCGTTGTTGCTTATCAAACAACGAATTAATTTTTTGGTCAAGCGATGATTTGATCTGAAAAAATATTCCGGCAACGGTTGATGGCGCAGTGCGTTCGAGTAAAATTAAATCTGTCGGTTTTAAAACGGTCACCAGTGCAAAAATGTTTTGTGAGTTTAAAAATTTTCGATAGTCAAATCCCCCCGGATTGCGCTCGCCATCGGGTTGACGCAGCTTGCTGTGAATTTTTAAACGGTCGCCGTAATGAAACTGATGGTCAAAGTTGATTATTTTCAACAATGCGTTGCCGTAAACAGGATAGATCGATGAATCAATAATGAGGCTGTCAATTTGGATTTCAACCTGAATTCCGTTCTCTCTGATTTGCGGATAACCGGATACGCGGCACAAAATAGTTATTTTTTCTTTGGTCCCGGCAAAATATTTAATATGATTGGCGGGCATTAGCTGCGTCGCAATGCCAAATCTTAACATCCCGGCAGTAATTAGTCCCAACGCCAGCAAAAAATTCCCGATGTGGATCCGGCTGCGTAGACATAAAACAGCCAGCATGGTAGTTATGATAAGGGCGAGGAAAAGCGCAATTGGCGGGGCTTCAATGTGATTGCCAAGCATCAGTCCGATGATAAAGGGAGCGGCAATTTTGAGCGCTGGTTTGCTGCCCAGAGCATTGAACAATCTTTCCATCAATCTGCCGGCAAGTCGTTTGAATTTTGAGTTAGATCCGTTTAGAATCATTAATATTAAGCGAGAATTGCTGATGCAACCATTCCACAAACTTGCGGACTTTTGTCGTCAGTTCGTCGAGATTCCCGCTGTTGTCGATCACATAATCGGCGCGGCGAATTTTTTCGTCCAGTTCCATCTGGGCAGCAATACGCTGCTGCATCTGGTCGGGATTAAATCCGTCTCGTTTTTTCAATCGATTTAAAACTGTCGCAGGTGATGCGGCGACCACCAGCATCACATCGAAAAATCTATCGGAACCCGCCTCGTAAATTAAAGCGGCTTCAACGCCAGCCGCGGAGAATTTTCCGGAACGGGCGAGTTTATCCAAAATTTTATGTTCAACCGAAATCACCCGCGGGTGAACAATGGCATTGATTTTTTCACGCGCTGCGGAGTCAGCAAAGATAATGTCTGAGACCATTTTTCGGTCGAGCACGCCGTCGGGTCGATAAATGTTTTTTCCAAAAGCACGCGTTAATTTTCGTCGGATCCAGGGATCGATGTTGATCAGCTTACGGGCAATCAAATCCGCCGGGATGATCGGAATTCCCGAACTGCGCAGCAGTTTGCTGACTTCTGTTTTTCCACAGCCGATACCGCCGGTAACGCCGATTTTGAGCATGTGGCTTCCTTGTTTGTCATCGTGGAGGTGAATTATCCGTTCAATTTCAGAAATAAAATTTCCGACTGTATTTGATCACGCCTGCTAAAAATATTTTTGGTTATTGAATTTATAATCAATCGTTGATACAATTCTTGATTAGGAAGCTATTCCATTATTCTTTCAAAAAAAATGTTTTTAGTCCCCAGCGATTGTTCATCAAGCTGGAACCGCCGCGATTTTTTTGGGAGGGTGTATTTTTCTCAAAAAGTAGCGCAGCAGTAACCAGACAGGAATGATTAAATTGAGTATTGGGAACAGTATTAAAAACCAGAACCCGGTTTTCACCAATATCGTCGGAATCGAAAATGCTTTAGCCACCAAAGCGGCGGCGTGATTGATGAGGCTGGGTTTTGCAACCGCAACTGCCAGAATGTACCATTTGACGTAACGAAATTTGAACAGGGTTCGCAACGGGATAGTGCGCCAAACTGATTGCGAAAGTTTTGACAGCCGGGCGAATCGACCCGTCCTGGCGATGGTACCGGTTGCCTGGCGCACTGCGGTTCTTTCAGCTCCGGCAATGACTTTCCCCCCGCGCAGCGTTGCCATGCTGGTTTTCGCAGATCGGGTGAGCCAGGCAGCAATTGGAATCAGGATGATAATATCGATGCCGGCGTCGACCAGTTCTTCGGTAGTCACCTGCGAAATACCTCGTGTTACAATGGCAGCATTGAAGTTGGAAAGCCCGCCGGTAAAAAAGCCAATCAGGGCGCTGGTCGTGGTTGAGACATAATTCCTCCGCGCTCCCTGATCGGTATAAATGAAACGGGCTAAAAAATTGTGTTTTTGATAGTTGATCTCATTGAGTATCGCCAGTAGTCGCTGTTGGCGTTCTGATAGCGAATCCTGGATTTGTTCTGTTTTAAATAAAGTTGCCAGCCAGTGGGACAGATTTTCCTCTATGGTAAGCGCCAGATTACCCTCGTCGTAGAAATAATCCAGCACCGGAATAATGTGCTGCGGCCCAAAATCGTCAATGATTTCGTAAAATATCCGGAAATCCTTGACCTCTTGATAGATGCGTTCTGTGGCTTTGGGAAAACGCTCCAGCGCGATCAATCCGTTCAAATCGAGCCGGTCGATGATCTCCAACTGCGTGCTGCTGTATCCAGCGATGCGTTTGGGATCGATGCCCGTTTCCTGTGAAATGTCGTGAACATAATAGTCGCGGCGAATTTTCTCTTGATCCGGTGTTCGCACAAACGTCCGCCAGGTAACGCAGCCGATGATAACTATTAATATTATCGTGATGATAACGATTTTTCCCTGGTAACGAAAAAATTTTATCAGCGCTCTTTTCATTTTTCTGCCAATACTTTTTAATGATTTGATCAGAATTCGTGGAATTTTTAATATGCGATCATCGTAATCGATCACAGGGTGAGTGAATATAAACCGCTGAAGCGGTTAAAAGAACTGTTTTGAGATGATTATTTCACCACAATAAATTGTGGTGTTGTTTCAATGCCTCTTTGAACTAACAC
>DSAU01000197.1 GCA_011046315.1 bacterium | reverse complement strand
TGTGTTTAAAATAGTAATGTTAAATTAAACATTAATTATCAAAAAGTCAAGAGCTTTTTCAATTTTGAGATAATTTTTGTTACGTTGAAAATTAGGAGAGTTTATGCAAAATTCATCTACAATCTGGAAATACGGCAATGACATCAATACTGACATGTTATTTCCCGGCAAATACACTTACACCTGCAGCACCGCAGAAGAAATCAAACCGCATCTGTTGGAAGACCTCGATCCGAACTTTGCTAAAAATGTGAAACCCGGCGACATCATCTTCGCCGGAACGAATTTTGGCTGCGGTAGCTCTCGCGAGCAGCCGGCATTGGGATTGCGCGCCGTGGGTATCAAAGCGATTGTGGCGAAAAGTTTCGCGCGGATATTTTACCGTGCAGCCATTAATCAGGGCTTACTTTTGATTGAGTGTCCCGAAGCGGTCGATGCATACACCGAGGGCGCCAGCGTGGATTTAGACATTGAAAAAGGTGAAATTAAAATTGATGATAGCATCTTCCATTTTCCGACACTACCGCCGGAAATATTAGCGATACGGGATGCCGGGGGATTGCTGGAATATACTCGCCAAAAATTAGCGCAGTAAGACTAAAATTTTGGCAATCTTTTATTTTTCAATTCAGAAAATTGAAATAATGAACAGAACATAAAATGACAAAAAAAGAATTTTTCAAATCAGTCTGTAATGGCAAAATCGATGTACTTCAGCTTTTACTGGATTTGTTGTCAAAGTTGAAAATTGACTACTGTGTTATTGGTGGTTTGGCAGTGAATGCTTACACTGAACCAGTAGTTAGTCTCGATCTGGACATTGTCATTACAGCCGACAACATTGATAAGCTCTGTGATTCAGCAAGTGATTATTTTAAAATTGAACGTTTTGAACATAGCATTAATTTAAACAATAAAGATTCAGATCTTCGTATTCAAATACAAACTGACTCACGTTACCAGGATTTTATTGGCAGAGCAACTGTTTGCTCAATACTGGGATACGAAATGAAAGTAGCACACATCGAAGATGTTTTGAAAGGAAAAATTTGGGCATATTTAGATCAACAAAGAAGAAAAAGTAAACGCCAAAAAGATCTAGCGGATATAATCCGAATTATCGAATCTTTCCCATCGCTGACCAAAGAGTTGCCACCCGAAGTGATGAAAAAAATCGAAGCAGCATAATATTTTCGCATGGTTATTTTGGAATGATGTTTATTTAATTTAGCTTTTCTGGACAATTGAATTAAGATAAAACAAAAAATTCAGTAATTGATTGGATGGTTCTAATGAAAAAATTCTCCTTAAGTATTTTATTAACATTTCTAATTTACAATATGTTATATGCCCAGGATTCAGTCACTGTCACTTTCCGCCATTATCCGACACGGGATAACGTGGTGAGGGCATTCGTTCCGGGCACCTTCAACAATTGGGGACCTAACAGTAATGGTCAAATATCATCGGATGCGCCTTCTTTGATGACCGATGTGGACTCGCTCGGTTTTTATGTTAAATCCTTCAAATTCCAGGTAGGTCAGACTGCGCAATATAAATTCCACGAACATTACGATCAATCCGGATCAAGCTGGCAATGGTTCACCGACCCGTTGAATCCACGCATCAATGTTCATGACAACAACAATTCGATGCTCACTATCGAAAAGGTAATGATCTTTGAGATTTCTCCCAAAAATGAAACCATAATCAATAACAGCCGCCCGCAACTCACCGCCGGTGTTTTTTCAAGAGAGGATGATCCGATTTTATTAGATCAATCCACAATTTATTTAGATGACGTACTGCTTACGACATTCGAAGGGTATTATCTGGATGAACTTAACCTCTTATCGATCCAATTACCAGAATTGGCAAATGGAATCCACAAGCTGACCATTAATCTTTTTACTCAACAGGGAGAAAGTGTAAAAGATTCGACCAGCTTTACGGTTATTGCGGGCGAGATATTCTTTTTTACCCCGTCGTGTGACAGCGTTTTTGCTCCGGTTAAAACGATCCGCTGGCGGGTAAATATGGAATCCAGCACCCTAAATTCAGGAACGCTCAAACAACTCGACTTGTATCCGTTGACATTTAATCCATCTCCAAATACAGAGTTCTCTCAAAGTGTCAGTTTAATCCATGGCTGGAACCGATATCTGGTTTCGGTTACAGATGACCGTGGGATAACGACCGAATCTGATACGCTCAAATTATTCTACGTACCAGAACAAAAACCCGATCCTCGGATCGTTTTTGAACAAATAACCGACAAAATGAGCATGACGGCTGTTGCTAATGATCCACAGGGTGAACAGGTAAATTTTATCTGGTCCAATCAAGCCACCAATCCCTTTCAAATACAAGGGATCGATGGCGCTATTGATCAGACCATCGAATTCGACACACCCTCTGTCCCTGGCGATTATTCGTTTAAGCTTGAAGTAACTGACGCCAGTGGAAATATTAATTCAACAGTAAATTTTTTCACAGTTACTCCTGATTCAAATATTATCATTCCTTCAATAAAAACCGTGCCCCAATGGGTTAAAGACGCACAGATTTATTGCATTTTTTTCAAAGCATTTACTCCGGCAGGAATTATTTCATCAGCAATTGATAGTTTGCATCATATTAAAAACATGGGGTTCGATGTAGTTTGGGTATTACCGGTCATGGATGTCGAAGGAGACATCGATCAGGGAGCGAATGTTGGATACAACATAATTGATTTTTATAATGTCGATCCAAATTATGGTACAAACGAGGATTTCAAGCGATTTGTCAATTCAGCGCATGAATTGGGATTGCGGGTTATTCTGGACGTAACGCCAAACCATAGCAGCCGCTCGCATCCGATTGCACTGGATGTTCGCGCAAAAAAGAAATTTAGCCGCTATTATGAATTTTTTCAACACGAAGAAATTGCTCATAACACCAACGGCCTGGGACAATGTGTGTCTAGAGACGGAATAGTTTATTACTGCGGTTTTTCAGATGCGCTGTTGAATTGGAACTGGTCAGACGCAGAAGCGCGGCAGTATATGATCGATGTTTACACTCACTGGCTCCGGGAATATGACATCGACGGATTCAGATTTGATGTTTACTGGGGACCCCATCGTCGATATGGGAGACAGGACTTTGACAGGCCGCTCCGGTCAGCTTTGCGGGCTGCTAAGGCGGACATTATGCTGTTAGCTGAAACCCACGGAACTGGCGCCGGCACAGAGCTCATTTACGCCGATCAAAACGGCGGCGTTGATCTGGGATACGACTGGAGCCTGAAAGATGCCATCTGGAGCTACCCGTCGATCAATAATTTAAACAGCAGGCTCTACAACTCCGGCTATCGTCCGGGAGAAAATTCATTCTTTTTAAGGTTTTTGGAAAATCATGACGAAGATCGCGTCGTCTATCGCTATAACAGCATTGAAAAGACTATTCCTGTTTCTACGGCAATTTTTATGGCGACCGGTATTCCGCTGCTCTATCAGGGGCAGGAAATGGGCATGGGATATGGAATGAGCGGCAGTAAAGATTATCGCGCTCGGGCAACGATTAACTGGAAAAATCCTCCAGCGCGCGTCCTGGCACCCCATTATCATAAATTAGCCCAAATAAGGGCTCAATTTCCCGCTTTTCGACGTCAGTTTGAAGACACAAATCTGGACGGTTCCATTAACAGCAGCGATAAAAATGTGCAGCAACGGCTCAATGCTTCATCAACGGCAATCTATGCGTTCGCTCGACCCTATCCGGATCAAAATGGTATTGTGGTGATGAACTTTAGCAATCAATCCGGAGAATTTGAAGTCGATTTGAATCTGGATTACTGGGCAGAATTTTCTGAAATATTTTCGCCTGAAAAGCGATATTACCTCAATAATTTATACCAGGGAACATCGGAACAAAGAACAGGACCAGAGCTCGAAAAACTAAACATATACTTGAATCCATATCAGGTTGCTGTTTTTTCTTTAAGCCTGAACGAAGAATATTTAGATTTACCAGCTATTTTTGTTGATGTCCAAAAGCAACCGGTCAGGGAGAAACCAGATCATTATGAACTTTTTGATAATTACCCAAATCCATTCAACCCGACCACCATCATAGAATACCGAATAGCTGAAGCGTCAAAAACTGAACTGACGATCTACAACATACAGGGCCAAAAAATCAGAACGCTGGTAAATTCCGGCCAAAACGCCGGTCAATATCGGGTGGAATGGGATGGCTTGACCGACCAGGGAGTTCGAGCTGCAAGCGGGCTATATTTTTATAAACTCCAGGCGAAGGACTTTGTCGATTGCCGGAAGATGCTTTTATTGCGATAATTGTGATTTCAAACATGAGCGCACTGACTAACCACCCCATCCTTCAGGATTGGGCTGAATGAAATCGAGCTAAAACGCGGGCTTTAGCCCCTTTTTAGAGTAAACTCAAACATTGATTTTGATTTTCAGAGAAAAAAATGTGCCGAATGATTTTTGCAAAAGGCGAATTTAATGTCAGCCGATTAATTGATGATATAATTTTGATCGCAGCGGATCAAAATGAGCGCCATGAGGAAAATGAAAAAATCCAATTCAAACATGCTGACGGTTGGGGATTGGTTTACTTTGAGGATGATCAACTAAAAATATTTCGTTCGATTAAACCCATCTTTGAAGACGCACAAATTGATCAATTCCGAAAGCTCAAGACTCGATTTATCATTTTACACGCGCGCTATGGTACAAGAGGTAATGCAAATATCAACAACGTTCACCCGTTTGAATATAAAAACGGCGAGCAACATTATGTTTTTTTTCACAACGGAACCGTACGTGATAATCTTAAATATGACCCGAAATTCCAACCGCAGGGAGAAACCGATTCCGAACGGTTCTTCTTTTATCTGTTATCCGGCTTAAACGAACCGATAACTTCTGATCATGTCCACGAAAAGCTGTCCCGGCTTAACGACTTTAGCGGCGCAAATTTTATTCTTACAACTGGTAAGCAAACTATCGTCACCAGTTGGTATTGTTTGAACCCTTTATATTATACAATGAAAAAAATGGAGAACGACTCGACATTGATAATATCTTCAGAAATTTTGCCCCAATACCAGGATAAAAGCTGGAAAAAGCTAAACAATCACGAAATATTTTCCGTAAGAACGAGTTGAATTATCAGCTATCAGTTAGTGTTAAATTCAAATTAATTCAGGAGAACAATCAGAGGACAGATAATTATGCGAAACTCAAAAAATCTTATCACGAAATTTTTGCTTCTTTTATTTTTACCCTGCTGGGCGACTGAAAATTATCAACCAGCCAAAGGCTATCACGATTATGACGCTTTAAGTAAATCGCTGAAAATGCTGGCAAAGAAAAACAGCAGTATCACTCGGCTGATTTCCATAGGCAAAACTCTGCAAAAAAGGGATATTTGGGCAATGCAAATATCCGGTACTGAAGGGAAAGCTGCCGGAGAAAAACAGGCGCTGCTCATTTGTGGAAATTTGGAGGGCGATCATGTCGTCGGCAGCGAAGTCGCATTAGGCATTATTGAACAGTTGATTACCGGCTATGGCGAGGACGCCGAGATTACGCGAATCCTAAACAAGCGAACATTTTATATCATTCCCCGTCTTAATCCGGACGGCGCTGAACTGTTTTTCAAAAAACCGCTCCACGAATATTCCGGCAACCTGCGCCCCCGCGATGATGATTACGACTGGGAGATCGATGAAGACGGTCCGGAAGATTTAAACTCCGATGGTTTGATTACTTTAATGCGCGTCAAAGATAAAGCGGGCGATTGGTACATCGACTCAAAAAATCCGCGGTTGATGCGAAAAAAAGAGAAGAATACGCCACTGGACAGTTTGTACCAGCTTTACCCGGAAGGCATCGACAATGATGGGGATGGATTGTATAATGAAGATGGCGTCGGTGGATTTAACATCAATCGAAACTTCCCCCATAATTTTGGCTATCAGATCAAAGGCTATCAGGTTTATCCGGCTTCAGAAATTGAGACCAGAGCCGTAATCGATTTCATGAATCGGTACGATCCGGCAGAGGAAACGGCTCCCCATAAAAACATTTGTGCTGTTTTGATTTTTTCAAAATACGACAACCTCGCCGTGTCTCCTGGAATAGAATGTGGGGAAGCGACATTTCCGGAGTTCAAGTCTAAGGAAATTGTGTCTTCAGCCACAAGTTTTCGTTTTGACCGCCGCAGAATGGGCGCCGAACAACAGCAAGCCGGCCGGGCTAAGGACCCACAGCCCAGAAAAACCGATGATGATGACATGTTTTTGTTTCAAACTGTCAGCGATCAATACAAAAAAATTACCGGCATCGTCCATGCTGTTTCTGAAAAACCGGTCGGATCGATGCTTGAGTGGGGTTATTTTCAGTACGGCGTTCCATCTTTTTCAGCCAATCTCTGGTCTTTGAGAAAGGAGAAAGAAGACGGAGCTGCTGACACCGTTTCAAAAAAACCGGAATCACCCGAAGAAAACCTTCCGCAGCGCAGATCCATTCAAAGAGAAAACATGAGCCGTCGCTTTTCCGGTATGGGCGCTGGCGCTCCGGCAAAAGCAGAAGCTGAAAACACCGATCAACAATGGCTCAGATGGATCGATGAGCACAATGCCGGCGTCGGATTTGTCAACTGGCAAAGCTATCAACACAAACAGTTGGGGGAAGTTGAAATTGGAGGCTTTTACCCCTATCTTCGCGTCAATCCGTCGATTGAGCTCGTCGATTCGCTGGTCCGAAGCCATACAAAATTTGCCCTGTACCTGGCAAGTCAATTCGCTGAAATTTCGATGGACAAGCCAGTAGTCGAGAAAATGTCGTCAAACCTTTACCGGTTGAAAATCAAAATTCATAATAGCGGTATACTTCCCTACGCATCAGCCATGGGAATAAAATCACGCAACATTTCTCCGATTGTGATGCAAATAAAATTTGAAAATGATGAAGAGATGAAATTGTTCGGGGGCAACAAACGCATCGATATTATGAAATTTGACGCTGGTGCGGAAAGAGAATTTGAATGGATAATTATTTCTCCGCCGAACAGGACGGTTGATGTGAGGCTCTGGGCGCGAAACGGCGGCGGCACAACCACCAAGAAAGTGGCGCTGAAATGATGAACTGCTCATCCTAATCCCTGAAATCAATGAGAACGTAACCGGAGGCTTTTTAAAGATGAAAACACTGGCGATAAAAAAATATTTGATCTGCTATTTTGTAACTGTGACGGTTTTCAGTTTTGGCGCACAGTTGTTGGCTCAGGACTATTTACCACGAACCTGGAAATCCCGGAAAGTGGATTTGGCATTTAATCGATATTACGATTGGCGGGAAATGGAAGCCGCGCTTCGGCAATTAGAACAGGCATATCCCAAATTTCTAAAATTAAAATCCATTGGAAAATCTTATGGTGGCAGAGAGCTGTGGTACATTACAATTAACAACCCGGACACCGGTGCTGAAATGGACAAAGCTGCCATGTATATTGACGCTAACATTCATGGGAATGAGGTACAGGGAGGAGAGGTTTGTCTTTATACAATATGGTATTTGATGGAAAACTATGCCTACAACGCCCATATCAAGAAACTGGTGGATGAACGCGTATTCTATATTTTTCCATCAGTCAACCCCGATGGAAGAGATTACTGGCTGCACAAAGGCGGCTCTGCCCGAACGAGCCAATTTCCTTATGATGACGACAATGACGGTTTATACGATGAAGACCCTGCCGAAGACCTGGATGGTGACGGCGAAATTGGCGCTATGTTCATTAAAGTGAAGCCGGGAGAGGGAACGCATCGATTGGCAGACAGCGGTGACCATCTGGTTCCAATTAAAAAGAACATTGAGGGAAAGCCTGATGAACTGGGAGACTACAAATTCGTTGGAACCGAGGGTATTGACAACGACGGCGACGGCAGGATCAATGAAGATCAACCCGGTGGAATTGACCCCAATCGGGATTTTGGCAGCATGTGGCAGCCAAAGGGAATTCAGCGCGGGGCAGGTGATTATCCGTTTTGTTGGGTGGAATCACAGCATACCAGAGATTTTCTCTACGCGCATCCGAACATCGCTGGTGTGCAGGCGTTTCACAATTCCGGCGGTATGATCCTTCGAGGTCCCGGCGCACAATTGCGGGGGGAATACAAACAGGCAGACCTGTCGGTTTACGATGCCATCGGCAAGGACGGCGAAAAAATTATTGAGGGTTACCGTTATATTGTTGTCTGGAGCGGTTTGTACACGGTTTGGGGTGGCTTTTTTGATTTTACCCATGACCTGCTGGGAATTTACTCTTTTTCAAATGAGCTCTGGCGTTCCCGCGCCGACCTAGATCAAGATGGTAAGATTACTGATGAAGAACGCGATTTTTTTACAAAGTTTGTCGACCTGGAAAATACTTATGTGCCGATGCACGAAATTGATCACTCCCAACTGGGAAAAGTGATTATTGACCGTGATGTAACCAAACTCAGCGGCAGAGTACCGCCCTCCTGGCTGTTGGAAGAGCTCTGTCATCGCAATATGGCTTTCTGTCTGTATCATGCCTATAATATGCCAATGCCCAGCATTAAAAAATTGGAAGCTGAAAAAATTTCCGGATCGCTATTCAGATTAAAAATCACCCTTTATAACGAAAGAATCATGCCCACCATGTCCGCCGCTGCCATCGAGAACAAAGTACAACGCCCCGATATTTTATCGATTGACGGACCTGTTAAAGCGCTGGCAGCCGGGCGAAATAAGAGTTACGGCCTTTCCCAGGTTCCCGAGCGTTATCGGCGCTATTTTTTACGCACCGAAGATAGCGACGTGGATTATATCGATCAAAAGGATTTGAAAAACCTGCGGCTGACACATGGTATACCCGGCAAAGCAGAAATCCAATACGAATTCCTGATCGAAGGTAAGCGAAACGTCACCGTGACACTGGATTGCCAAAAAGGTGGAACCGACTCCCAAAAAATTACCATCCAATAACATGTCCTAAATTGCCCCGGGACTTTGCCGGGGCAATTTCATTTTTTGCAAAACCACAATATCTGAAAGAAGCTGTTTAATTCGATTTTTTTCTTGACATTTTAGATTCATTCAATTATATTGATGTGTAATCGCAATATCTCTGAAGAATCATCTTTCAAATGATAAAGAGGATTTCGCAGCCCTGTTAATTACTTTAATTTTGTTATCCGAGTCGCATAACATCATTTATTATTTCCATAAAATAGAAGTTAATTTTAGTTTTTAAAATTATTTACACAAAATGTTACATTTTATGTTATGCGACTTGATATGTCGTCTATAACAGCATATGAGACTAATTCATTATTATGTTCGAGAGATGTCCAAAATGTCAGATTGGAACGATGCGGGCAATAGATATTGATAAGGCTTCAAAGCTGCGAAATTGGCAAGCTTATATCGGCTGTTCATAGAAATTAGTGCTATTAAAATGGTTCATAACATACCATAGCGGCATCAATCGTGCAACCTTTGCATTGAGCGGATGCGAAAGGTTTGTGCAAAACAGTAAAATCATGCAACAAATCAAAATCAAACTGAAGGACAAGTCTGTCTGTTTTGTCTTTCGCACCGCTCATGCTTTTGTTACACCTTCTCCCCCTCTTCCGCCTCCCGCTCCGACTCCGTCCGCCGTTGCTGTTTCGGTTCTTTCATCTGTTTCAATATTTCTTTTGCCTCATCACCGGTCAGAATCTGGCGGTCTTTCCACCAGATGCCATCTGCAATAATCCGGTTGAGTTCCTGATCCGCAAGTTGATTAAATTCTTTATCCGCCATCTTTGTTTGAATCCGATAAAATACCCGGCTGACCTTTTTGACATTTTCCAAAGCATCTTGTTTTAAATAGTAAAACAGCACCTGATTGAGCAGCCGGATCGCGGGTCTGAATTCTTTCTTTTCATACAACGCCACACCCAAATTGCCGTAAGTTTGCGCCAACAAATCAAGCTCACTATCTTCTGCCGCATATTTGATCGCTTTTTCCAGCGCATCCACTGCCAGATCATTTTCGCCCAACTCCTGATATGCGATTCCCAAATTGATGAAAATTTTCTGTACATCACTTGTGCTCAAATGATCCCTCAACTGTAACGCTTTCTGGTAATATTCGATTGTCGCGCCCCATTCTCTTTTTGCCTGACACACCATGCCCAAATTTTTGTAAGTTTGCGCTAATCCCTTTTGGTCGTCATTCTTTTCTTTTTCATTGAGTGAATGCTGATGATAGGTGTAGGCATCTTCCCAGTTTTCATTTTGTTGATAAATCAAAGCAAGATTATTGTGCGCCTGGGCGAGGCTTCTGCTGTCTCCGATTTTCGTTAACTCAACGATTGATTTCAGGTAGTGCTCGATTGCTTTTTCAGTTTCTTCCATTTCCTGATAAATCAACGCCAGATTATTGTAAGTATGGGCAATTCCCCTAATATCTTCGATTTGTCCAGTGATTTTATTAGAAAAGATGATATTTTTTTTAAAAAATTTGTAGTACCTTAGCAATATCAAACTTAAACAGTTAAAATTGAGCGCCAGCAATAAAAATCCCAAACCGCAAGCAACTCCTTTTTCTCTGAAACCTACAGCTTACCAATCACCCCAAACCATTATCCATAACACAATAAACCGATTTCGCTCCAACATACTACTGAATAACTATCAAAATCAACTCTCACCCCAAAAAAAGTGAATTATTTTGTTGATTTCTTCATCTTAAGCGATTATATTTAGTGTTTTATTATTCTTTCGTCAAACGGATGAAAAAATGAAAACATTTCGACCATTGTTTCGACTGAAAAAATACTTTATCCGCTACAAACGGGACATTTTTTGGGGGATCATTCTGGTAATTTTTTCCAATGTTCTGTATTCGATTCTGCCGAAAATATTGCAGTACACAATCGATCAAATGGAGAACGGAATTCCCATTGAGAAAATCGTTTTGTTTGCCGCACTGTTTGTGACGGTTACTGTGATACATTCGGGATTACGCTTTTTCATGCGACAAAAACTCATCGGGATGGCTCGTAAGATTGAATATCAACTGCGAAACGATTACTTTCATCATTTACAGCAAATGTCGCTCAACTTTTTCACGAAACATCGCACCGGAGATTTAATGGCGCTGGCAACCAATGATATCCCGTCAGTATCAATGACCATCGGACGCGGCTTGATGTTTTTGTTGAGCAATATCATTGTGTTTATCGTGGTTTTGACCCTGATGATGCGAACCAATCTTGCGCTGACACTAATTTCGCTGATTCCTTTTTCGCTGGCGTTTTTAGTTGTATTAAAGAGCATGAAGTTTTTTATACGCACCTTCGAGCGGATACAATCGCAGTTCGCCGACCTTTCATCGAAAGCTCAGGAAAATATTTCCGGTGTGCGGGTGATCAAGGCTTATGTTCAGGAAGAAAATGAGATTGAAAGCTTCCGACAGCTAAATCGAAAATATCTTCACGAGAATCTTAAACTGGCACTGGCGCGAGGAGTGGTCTGGTCCTCGATGGATGTGTTGTTCGGGCTTTCTTTTGTAATTTTGATCTGGCTCGGTGGATTGGCGGTTATTCGCGATCAAATCACACTAGGCGAGTTTGTGGCTTTTACTGTTTGGCTTGGCATGCTCAGTTGGCCTGTTATTTCATTCGGCTGGATCATCAATTTAGTGCAGCGAGCTTCAGCCTCGATGACCCGGATCAATCGCGTTATGGATATTGAACCGGAAATTCAGGATACGGAAAGCTGCGATCAATCCATCTGTCATATTTCAGGGCATATTCAATTCATCAATGTTGCTGTTGCCTACGAAGATTTGATGGTCCTGGAAAACATTTCGTTTGAGATCGCTATCGGAAAGACGCTCGCAATCATCGGTCCCACCGGCAGCGGCAAAACCTCGTTGATTCGGCTTATTCCCAGACTGATCGATGCTAAAGCCGGGCAGATTTTAATAGACGGTCACGATATCCGATCCATTCCGCTACAGGTGTTGCGTCGTCATATCGGTTTTGTGCCGCAGGAGACTTTTCTCTTTTCCGAAACTATCGCCGAGAATATTTCCTTCGGTGAAAACGATGCAAAATTTGAGGAGATCGGCCGGGTTGCGCGACTTTCGACCATCCATGAAGATTTGCTCACCTTCCCGGATCAATACCAGACACTCATCGGAGAACGCGGTGTCAATTTGTCGGGCGGGCAAAAACAGCGCGCCGCCATATCGCGAGCCTTATTGCGGCAGCCCAATATTTTGATTTTGGACGACGCACTCTCCGCCGTAGACACTTACACCGAGGAAAAAATTCTCAACAGCTTGCGGGTTCAAAACCCAAATCAGACTAAAATTATAATCTCCCATCGCATTTCATCGGTTAAACATGCCGATCTGATTTTGTTTCTAAAAAATGGAGCCGTTGTGGAACGGGGAAATCACAGAACACTCATGGCTGAAAAAGGGTTATACGCTGAGCTTTATCAGCAGCAACGCCTGGAGCAGGCGTTAGATGAGTTGTAATTTTTATTTTAAATTAAATAACAAACAGGGTTGATCTTGTTGAATCAGTACCACGAAGAAGAAAAACTGAAAAAAGCTTACGACAGCCGATTGTTTAAGCGGTTGTTAATCTATATGAAACCTTACGTCTGGCTGGCTGCTGTAGGAGTGTTGTTGCTTTTGCTTTCCACCGGTCTTGAGTTGGTCGGTCCTTATCTGATCAAAATGGCAATCGACCATCATATCATTACAAAAATTAGTCAGGGATTGGCATCGATTGCCTTGCTTTATCTGGCTTCTTTAATTTTGCGATACCTGGTGCAGGTGGCATTAGCCTATTTGATGCAGTGGATCGGGCAAAAAGTTATCTTTGACATTCGAATGAAGATTTTTAAACATCTGCAACAGCTATCACTTTCCTTCTTTGATAAAACACCGGTTGGACGATTGGTCACCCGTTTGACCTCTGATGTCGAGACCTTAAACGAGTGGTTTTCAGCGGGTATTGTATCGATTTTTGGCGACTTTTTTCTGTTGTCCGGCATTGTGATAGTGATGCTCAAAACGCAATGGAAGTTAGCGCTGGTCACTTTTTCCATACTCCCGGTGTTGATTATTATCACTATGTATTTTCGCTTGCGGCTTCGCGCCGCCTATCGAGATATTCGCACCCGGATTGCTAAAATTAACTCATACTTGCAGGAGAACGTTTCCGGCATGTCTGTAGTTCAGATATTCAACCGGGAAAAAGTAAACTTCAAAAAATTTGACGAACTGAACGAACAACATCTCGAAGCGCACCTCCGTTCAATTTTTTATTACTCCATTTTTCTGCCATCGATTGACATAATCGAATCGATTGCATTGGCGTTGATTCTTTGGTATGGAGGAGTCCAATATTATGCGGATGAAGTTACCTTTGGGGTTTTAGTACTCTTTATTCAATATTCACAGCGTTTCTTTCGTCCCATTTCTGATTTGACCGATAAGTACAATATTCTGCAATCTGCCATGGCTTCGTCGGAACGAATTTTTTTGTTATTAGATGAAAAACCAAAAATTACAAATCCGAAATCGCCACTGCATCTGCCACATTTTCAAGGCCAGATTGAATTTCGTAATGTTTGGTTTGCTTATAAGTTAAAAAGTGATGGGACGCCGGACTACGTACTAAAAAATATTTCGTTCATCGTTAATCCCGGGGAAAAAATCGCCATCGTGGGAGCTACCGGCGCCGGTAAATCATCAATCATCAATTTATTATGTCGCTTCTATGATAGTACTGATGGAGAAATTTTGCTTGACGGTGTCAACATCCAGAATATTGAGTTGGCAGAGCTACGGCGGAATATCGGTTTGATTTTGCAGGATGTGTTTATTTTCAGCGGAACGGTGGAGCAGAATATTCGATTGGGGAATCGCGATATTCCTCTGGGTAGAATTGATCGGGCCGCCCGGGACGCGAATGCTTTCCCGTTCATCAATCGATTTCCGAATGGTTTTGATGAGCCGATGATGGAACGAGGCGCATCGCTGTCAACCGGGCAAAAACAATTGTTGGCTTTCGCCCGGGCGCTGGCATTCGATCCGAAAATTCTGGTTTTGGACGAAGCAACCTCAAGCGTGGACACCGAATCGGAGCTTCTTATTCAGCAGGCGTTGATACGGCTTATGTCCAAACGAACATCGATTTGTATTGCTCATCGCTTATCGACAATTCAAAAATGTGACCGCATCATTGTTATGCACAAAGGCGAAATAAGAGAACAGGGCAATCACCAGCAATTATTAAGACAAAAGGGAATCTATTATCGACTGTATCAATTGCAATTCATGGATCAAAAATGACTGAGCTCGCATCCAAATGAGTATTAAAAATCTGGAAGAATTCACTTCGACTTATTTTTTCGATTGAGGAAACTGATTAATTAACTGCCAGAATATTTTTGAAAATTCCGGATCTGCTGACTTGAGCCGATCAATGTTTTTTGCCTGGAATGTTTCATCATTTTTACACCAATATTTTAGCAGATCAATATCGTCATTCCATCCAATACCATCGAAAAATTCCACCCCGGAATGATCACGCACCTTATAAAGAGCTCCGGTTTTGTAACAGGTTCCAAGATAGACGTAATCCAGCCGATTTTCTTTTGCCCATTTTATCATTCGCCACATCATCCATTTCCCGAGTGAATGAGTTCGTAGATAGCTAACATCGAAAAAGGCATACCAGTAGTGAAGCATGTTCCCATGGATTGCCGCGAAAACATAGCCATAAACTTTGTCCAAAGTTTGAAACATGAAAATGTGGCTCGATACATTGCCCTGAAAAATATATCGGATACGTTCCTGTCCCATGGTTCCTCCTGAAAATCGGGACTCGGCGAATTTATAACAAAACTCAATGAAATCGGACGCATCAAAATCGAAGTTACTTTTTTGGACAGGGTAAACATCGATAGAAAGCTCCTGAACAATTCGATCCACCCGGCGGTTTTCGGAGCTGTCTTTGAATTGGGCTAAGTTGACCCGCACACTGCGCGCCAGATAAAACAGGTCCCTGTTAATGTTCAAATTTCCGGTATAGGGCAGAAACCCTTTCTCATAAATTGCCGCAATTTCGTTTTGAGCTTCTTTTAAACAGTAGACGCAGTAAGGGAAAGTGTAGGTAGTGTAATCGAACTGATGTTCAGAAAATATTATTTTCATGGGTTGACCTTAATGTCGATAAATGAATAATGTGAATGACAAGTCAAAAATATCAGATTCAATCAAAAGGATTTTTGAAATGGTAGAGAAAATGCATCTTTGTATCTTATAATCGACAGTATAAAGATTTAACTTACTGTAAATACTTATAATTATATATAGTACCTAAAGGTACTTATACTGCTTTTTTTAAGCA
>DSAU01000011.1 GCA_011046315.1 bacterium | reverse complement strand
ATTATATCCAATGGGGTGTCAGGAATTTGCTGAACGCGATCGTCGGATAGCAATTTGGCGCCGATGCGATATCTCCCATCAGGTAGTTTTGTCAAATCAATTTTTTCAAAAGCCATCAAATAACTTTTTTCACCCCAAATAAGGGGACGCCTGAATCTGGCTACAACATCGCCATCAGAAGTTTTAATCCAGATTTCAATCTCTTCTGCCTGAGCGATAACATCATCAAACAAACGGCATAGCTGAATTTTTAAATTTGCAGCAGACGCATCGTTATCCACAATCAGCGCCACACCGGCAAACTGAGCTGGCTTGAGCATTCCGCCATGAGCAAATCGATGCCAGATCCATTTAAAGTTTTCATAAATTGTATCGTTATCCGGGGCTTGCCGGAAAGCCTCTTCAATCATCGACAATGCTCTGGCAGCATCACGTTTTTCAGAATATACCAGCGCCAGATTATTTAACACCATTGGTGAACTGACCATTGATTTTAGCATAATTTCAGCAGTTGTCAGTTCTCCGCGCTGAAAACTCTGAAATGCACTCTCGGATTTGATTTGAAAATCTTGTTCGTTGTCCATCCATTTCCAGATCGATGACGGTGAAATTTTGCTGTAAATATCTATCTGATCGATGATGACGTGCGCCCCGCCATTTTGGATCATTGTCATTGCAAAACTCATCTGCTGGGCTGATAATGGCGCATCATCGGCATAAACCGCCTGGAAGAATTGTGGTTCATTGTCAAGGTTGCCTTGCCAGATTTTGGCGCCGATCGCAAGCGGGCTTTCTCCCCGAACGTTCAACCGCAGCCACTGCCAATTGTCAAAAATAACAACCCCTGCTTGTGAACGAAACGATGTTTCGGGTAGCCGGGCGACCATCCTTTTGACTATCGACACTGAACCATCTTCCAAAATGTGAATTTGATAACCGTTCACACCCTGCTGACGAAAATCGATCATAAAACTAAACGCTGTTCCCCTGACTGGCATAAACCGGATAAACGCGGAAAAATCGCGATTGACAATGGCGTTTTCAAATTGTGGCAAAATAGCAACCATACCCGCGTCTGGATTTTCCGGGTCAATGCTTACCAGTTTTTCATCCTGTACCTGCCAAACGCCCAGTCCCCATGCCTTCATGTCAGTCCATCGGCTTAATTCGGTGGATTCAAAATGGTCGGAAAAGAGGTCACCTCGCTGCATATTTTTACTCTCCAAATCAGAACTGAAAAACAATAGAATCAATATAAAAAGACCAATTATCATGTTATATCACCTTTATTTAAAGTCTTCAAATTTGAGTCAATTTTTTTAATATGAAAAACTGGTGCGATAAATTCATCCCACCGAAGTGCTGGATTAATATTTTTTTATCCTGGCGCGGTGAAGGCGCAAAATTGAACACCGAAAAACACTGATTGTCCCGGAAAAATTTATTAAAAAATTATACAGCTGTTTTCTAATTTTTTAATGTCCCTTGAATTATTCATAAACTTAATAATTCTGGACTAAAGTTGAAGTGTTATGCAGATTTTGGCTAACCCCAACTTTAAAGCTGGGATTAGTCAATTGTACAATTTGTTGGGATTCAACCCAAATTTGTGAATAATGCAAATTAAATATAAAAATGTTTTTGCAAAAAAATACAAGATTAATTTACTAATAACCCAATCACCCTGCCGCTAATTATCCTGCCCTTAATCATCCCGCCAATAATCATCTTGCCAATATTCATCCTGTCGTTTTTAATCTGGCCTCCCCAAACACCAGCTTTGCCGCTCCAAGCACCGCGCTATTATCGATATGTTGCGCTTTCATCACCGGAATGTTTAGTCCAAAGCTCTGCCGAAGCGTGGATTCGAAAAGGTGGATCGATCGGGCAATTTGTCCGCCGATCACAATACAATCGGCATTAAATTGTTCGGCATGGGGTCTAATCGCTCTACCCAAAATTTCTCCGGTTTCATGAAAAACCATTTTGGCGCTGTGGTCTCCGTAATCGGCAAGATGCGCGATCTCCTTGACATCGATAGCCTGGCTATGTTCGGAAAGCTGTTGATAGCGTTTAATGATGCCCCGCCGGGAGATGCGGTCGTCGAGAATTCCATCTTCGAAAGGAACTCCGCCGATCCACGCCAGCGCAGGAACTCCCGCGCCGGTGTCCACGGCTTTATCACCGACAAAAAATCCGGAGCCCATACCGGTGCCCAGAGTAATCCCAATGACACGTTTGAACCCGCGGGCAGCGCCCTGCCAGATTTCCCCCCGAACAAAACTCCAGGCATCGATTTCAAAATAAATTGGAAAATTTGGCAACAGCTTTAATTCAAAATGAAGGTGATCGTGCAAACTCAGCCCATAAATCGACTCGTATTTATCAACTCCCCTGATCAGAGGAACGCCTTTTTCTGCATCCAATGGGCCTGGCATGCCAATTCCCAGCCCGATGATAGTAATATTATTATTTTGAGCAAGTGCCAGCAATCGATGAACCGGCTTGACAAATGAGGTTAGAATTTCTCGAGCTGCTCCTCTTGAATTTACCGGAAAAGATAGAAAGCTTCCGCAGAGTATCTCACCGCGGGAATTGACAATTGCAGCGCGAATTGAAGTCCCGCCGATATCCAACGCGATTACATGGCGCGGATTTTTTTCTCTATATTTCATATCTGCCATATCGATCCACCAATTCAGCTAATAATTTCACCCGTTCCGGCGGTACTGCTGGTGCGACCGAACAGGCTGTGCTCAAGATGTAACCGCCCCGTTCCATTGCCGCGGACAAACAATTGCGAACCGCCGCTTCAACATCTTCTGCGCTTCCGCGAAGCAGGATATTCACCGAATCAATATTTCCTTTCAAAAAAATCTGGTTGCCCACTCTTGTTTTAGCGTCCTTTAGCTCAACATTACCCAGTGGCGGCGGGTCCATACATTCAATTCCATCGATCCCGGATTCAGCCATCCATTCCAATCGATCAGAGATATGACCGCAGGTGTGCAAATAAGCCCTGGCGCCTTCTGATTTAATAGCTGCAGAAATTTTTTTTACCGACGGAAAAACCAGATTTTGATAGACCTCCGGTGAAATAAAAGAGGAACCAGCATAGGGAGAGGAAATCTGAATACTTTCCATTTTTCCCATGCGGATCTGAGCTCGAACATTCGTCAGACACCACTCGTCAAAATATTCAACAATCGCCTGAAATCGTGCCTGATCCTCCTTCAATGCGATCAATCCAGTCTCTAAATCAGGAAACCACTGCATCGCCTTCGAGAACCCATCGGGCATCCAGCCACCGACATGAATATTTTCACCCAAAATTTCTCTGGCAAGCCGGGCGTTATAAAAATCTTCTGCCTCAAAATCCGGTAAATTCAAAGACCATTTTTCCGGATCTGCTTTCGAGAAATCGTGAGTCTCATCTCCGCCGGGCAGTTGATAAATAAGGTGCTCTAAAATTGACTTCACATCCGCCTCTTTTCTCAACGCCGGAAGCGTCAATAAAACACCATCAAACCGGTAATTTTGAGCCAGTCCACATTCGATCGCCACGTATTGTTCGACTGTTTCCGGAATTTTTCCGGAAGGGCTGCCGTAACGAATGATATGCTCCAGACTAAGCGGGCACCATACCGGAACTTTATCCGGACTGGAATGTGTCATTGCCCGCTCCATTCTCAAGCGTGATGTCATATTTTTCTGTCCTGTTAATTTTTTATTCTGCTCATCTTTTGCTGAACGCTATCTCAATCGCGCTTTGGCGATTTTGCAGCGAGTGGTTCCCATGTTCAAAATTTTGTACTTTCCCAGACACGCCGGAATGATAATGGTTTCCGAATAGCGAAACTCGTACCGCTTGCTGGGATCATCGGCAGCGACCACTTTTGCACATTCTCCCTGGACCAGGGTTAATATGTGAAATTTTCCAGCGGTATCATCTTCAATTTGACTCACAAATTCCATCCGAAAAACCAGATGAAAAAATTCACGCCGATCGCCGATCAAATATTCACTCCAGCCGTTTCCCTCACGAACCAATCGTGGCTGTTGCTTCAGATTTTTTTTCACCCAGGAATCTTTTCGAAACCACTTTATCACATTAAAGCCATGCCCGAGGTGAACCGGTCGCATCACCCCATTGAGATCCGGACGCAAATGATCATAAAGCTTAAACGTGTAACGATAAGTTGTCGCACTAATTTCGAGAACAACCTGACCTTCACCTGAGCCATGCACCGTGCCCGGAGGGATTTGCAACAGGTCATGCTTTTTACTGGGAACGCTGAAAACATAATCATGATAATTAAAAGGGATTGATTTTTCATCGGCTAATTTTGCTGCCCGGAAAAAATCTGCTGCTCTCGTCTCTGCCCTCAATCCGAGATTGACGCGGCTGCCGCTTCGGGCGGCAACGATGTAATACATTTCTCCCTGATGGTAATGTTCGTTAAACTGGCTCTTGATGTAGGCTGTTGTCGGATGAACCTGCACTGACAGGTCGCCGCCGCCCATGGTATCCAGATAATCGTATCGAATCGGAAACTCACCCCCAAACCGTTTTTTGGGAACGCTCCCCATTATCCTATCATAGTGCAAGTTAAAAAAAGTGTTCCAGGGAATTTCAAGAATGGTGCCTGCAACATCGATCCATAGACTTTGTTCCTGGGCGATGACTTCATAGCTCCAGGCGCAATTGACCCAATTATCCGGTAAATCCCGAACTTTCTTCAGCCATTGTCCTCCCCAGGGACCGGGTTCATAAATCGGTTTCAAACGAAATGGTGACGTCGCCACACCAGTTGTCGCCTTAATCAAAAGCTGTCGTGAAATTAACACTGGTTTTTCTTCCCGATTTCCGTCCACGTAAAAATCTATTTTATTGAGCATCCGGCTTCGATGTCTGTCGTGAATTTGAAAGTCGATGTAATACAATTTTTTGGGGCTAATGCTCTGAGTTTTGCCCGCCAACTTAGTCCAGACTTTATTGCGTCGCAACACTTCCTGCCGGGTCAGATCAAAATAAACTAAAATGTCAAAGTATGATTGTAGATCTGAAATTGCTGTACCGGCGCCATAAAAAATAACAAGTCGGGGCGAATTAGCTTTCTGCTCAGTTTTCCTTCGCTGTAATTCTTTTTTGAGCGCTTTCAAGCTGTCTTGTTTAAACAAGCTGCGGATACTTTTCTTGTATAACCGCCCAAAAACCGGATCGTCTCCAAGATAAGGCCGAAATTGATCTTCTAATTCCTTTTCAGATTTATAATATGATTCACAATTAATGCAAGAAATTGAAAATTGTCCTTTCTGAAAACTATTTTTCAACTGAGCCAGCATTGTCTGCCAGTCAATTCCGCTATAGCCATCCAGACCTATGATACATTGCTTTTTGGGAGATATGCGAATTAATTCTAATATTTGATTCAGCAGCCGTTGGGTTACTGCTTCCCATCCAGAAACCGGCTTTTCCGCGGCTTCAATTTTCACAACAGATCTATTTAACGCCTCGATCCTGTTTTCAAATACAGTATCTTTTGACATGTTCCGTCCGTTAATTTTCACGATACAGTTTACGAGATATCAGCTGAGACTTCCCTTTTGAAAAACAAGCAGAGCAAAGCGCGCCACCTCATGCGGTTTGACCAATACCAGCCGCTGACTTTCGCCACCGTTGTTAGCATAGGTCATCGCTTTTTGAACATCCGTCAGACTTATCCCTTTCGAAGCGATACCAAAATAACAGGGTACCATTCCCCAAAAAGGGGAATCCATTCCGATAACGATCCAGCCGGGTTTGTTCGCCGAAATTATATTTTGCTCCCATGTTTGCAAATCGCCCAGTGGATCAAAGCTCCAATGGTTCACCTGCTGATTAATGGCAACGAAGTTGTCATCAGAGAAAACGATCTGGGGAAATTGATTCTCATTTTTATAGCTAATGGCATATTCAAACCCAGCCTGTAGCAACACTTCAAATTGCGGGTGCGCACTATTGTGCTCATAGCGGGGGCAGGCATCCTGGTAAGCATAGTGCCCGATTGGTACGTGTTTCTCGGAGCTGTATTTTGAAATAATCGCCCGGGCGTTTTGCAGATTTTTCAGGTAAGCTTCAGCGCTGAGATAGCCGCGGGCTTCGGTTGCAACTCCCATGCCTGTGCTGCTTATCAGCGGTTCGCAATCCGGAAACACGCCGCCCATCTCCTTGCTCAGGTAAAGTTGTTCGACCAATTCTTCTGCATATTCCCACCATGAGGCAGGAAAAGCGATTCCACTTTTAAAACCATCAATGGAATGCAAATCCAATAAACGCGGCAAAACCGGCAGATGCCCCAGATCCGATGCATAATGAACAAAGCATACCGGAATTTTTCCGGAATCCATCAATTCGACCAACTGCTCGTCCTGATATTCCTCATCCCAGGGCGCAGGAGAACTGGCAATCCAGCCGGGCGACATTTTGATCTGATTTTTAATTGTAATCCCGACCTCGACATCATGCGCCAGCGACAGGACAATATCATGTTTGGAGGCGTCGCTAATGATGAGATCGTTAAAAATCTGGCTGCCCCAGACCAATTTATTTTCGACGTGAGTTGTCAATTCGCCAAGTACGGTCACTGCTTTCGGTAGCGAAGCCACGGCGCCAATTGTCAAAATTCGCTCGCGAAGATATTTCGGCGTCCAGCGAAGGGTAATGGGATCATTTCCAAGGGCAAATCCTTTAGCCTCACGGAGCCAGCGGCGGGCAATTCGCTCGCTGACATCACACAGCGTATCATCCTCATGTTTTACATCGATCACTTCGACCTCAAATCCAAGCGTTGAAAACCGGTATTCAGCGTCTGCCGGGCAAAAAATTAAATACAGCCTGTTTATGTCCAGCGATTTGAGCTTGAGGAAATGTTCATCAGACAGTTCATAGTGAACACCCAGCGATTTACGAAAAAAAATTTCTGGATAACAAAAGCTGTCCAGTCTGGATTCGCCTCGAATTTCAAAATCACCAAGCTTGATCTGTTCATTGGAAAATGGAAATTTTTGAGCTGAAAAAATTAGCGCGCTATTGGGAAAGGGCTGTTGGAAAATATCGAATAGCGAGCGGTAAAATTCAATTAAGTCGTTAGCTTGATGTTTCAGAATCGTGCAATTTCCCCTTGCCATCAAAAAACGTTCAAATTGTATCGGCTCCTGTTCTGCTAAAACAAAAAAGTAAACGTGATCATAAAAATTGCATACGAAATGAAACTGTTGGTGATGTTGATTCCCGACAAAAGGCAATGCATCGCCAATATCAGCGACGCTCGGTTTCACACAAAAATAACCGTCATAAGGGATATTCAGCTCTTCAGCCAACCATGCCAGAACCGGCAGCGCTGTCGCACGAGCCGGGCAATTTTCATGGCTATAAAAGAAAATCAGATCGGATTTTTTATGGCTTTGCGTCATGTTCAATGTCCTGTAGTTAATTTGGGATATTTCAACTCTACTGTTTTGATCATATCAATTAAGAACATAGCTTCGCGAATAAATTAGTGAAAAGCAACCACAGATTTCGCAGATTTCACAGATAAAAATCTGTGTCATCTGTGAAATCTGCGGTTTTATTTTTTTATCATGCTGTAACCTTAAAATTCCACTACTGACCTTATTCATAACCATCAATAACCGCTTTGATAAAACGCGGATAATAGATTCGCATATCACGAACGCATTTATGCAACGTTTTCGAGTTCACCATATAACTGATTACCAATTCATTTTTCGCCGTTACCATTTGAGGATGCGCTTTTGCCGCATAACAAAAATAATCCGGATCCCATTCAGTTTCGGGGCAACAATAGATTGTCCTCGGTTCACTGAAAGGCCCAAACGGTGTTTCACTCAATCTTATCAATATCGGGTGAGGCGCTTTCCAGTGATTAGCCACGAAAACGTAGCGTTTTAGCGCCTCCAGATAAGTCACTGAAAGCTCGCTGCGTGAGTGACGAACAACCGGACGCAAGCGCTTCGCATCTTTCGACCAGGTCATGTTTTCTCCGTTCAAATATTCCCAGCTTTTATAATCAGCAACATCGGTTGATCCATCCATCGTGACCCTGGCGATAATCAGGTTCAGCGGGCCCTGCCAATCATCGGTTTCCTTGCGATAGCCGTACAGATAGAGATAAGGTGGGTATAAACGGGCATAAGCGCCAAAACTCACACCGGTCTCGGCGAAAGGAAGATAGCTGACGCGAATCCTCCATGCTGCAGGTGTATCATCCGGATTTTCGATGCAAAGAATTTCGTTGCCGATCTGTTTAAAGCCGAAAGCGGATTGGATATCGGTTTGAACAATGCGAACTGCAAAAACATAAATCTTTCCATTGACCAGGGCAGCGCTCAGCGGCCAGAGAAATCCGGCAAGCTTATGATTCTGAAAAAACGATTGCGGCTGATCCTTTTGCATGTTCCAGAAAAATCGCAATGCGCCTTTGCTGGTGATGATCCGCTTTTTTTGAATTGCGATGGAGCTGTTGATGATCTTTGACTGCTCTCGGTTCAATGAATCTTTTGACTCCGAAGCAGCGACAAAAGTATCTCCGAAGAGCCATAAAACTCGCTCATCCGTTAATGGCAAACTGAAAGCACAATCGCTGCCCAGCCATCCCTGCTCATTTTCCCGAAAAGGCTTTTCGAACTCCTCCATTTCCATGATTTTTATTGACAATCGATGGACATCAGTCATTAGCACAAACTCCGTTTCCGTTTTAATAGCGACGCTTTGTTTAAGAACATAGCTTCGCAAATTAATTAATGAAAAGCTATCACAGCTTTCGCCGATTTCATAGATAAAAATCTGTGTCATCTGCGGGTTTATTTTTTTATAATGCTGTAACATTGAAATTCCGATACAATAAAATATATCCCGGCTATCTAACGTATCGGATATTCCCGATTTTTAATAGCAGTATCGTAGACCGCTACAATGGCTTCTGGCGGTATGCTGGCTTGAATATTATGCACTGGCGTAAATACGAAACCACCGCCTGGTGCGAAAATTCGGATTCGCTTAATTACCTGCTGTTTAATTTCCTCCAATGATCCTTCGGGCAAAATATGCTGGGTATCGACACCACCGCCCCAAAAGGTGATTTTATCACCGAACTGTTGCTTCAGTCGAAGGGGCTCCATATTTTTGGCGCTGGTTTGTACCGGGTTCAAAATATCGATCCCAGCTTCGATTAAATCCTGGATAAATTCATAAATCGATCCACAACTGTGCAAAAACACATATAAATTAGAGTGTTCTTTCACATAGCGATAAATAAGCTGGTGGTGGGGTTTGATCAATTCACGATACATATCCGGAGAAATTTGAGGCGAGCTCTGCGTCCCCAGATCATCTCCCATTTGAATGATTTGAATGTAACCGCTGGTTGCCTGCAAATAGCCCTGTAAATTTTTGAGATGCACTTCGGTCAATTTCGCCATTAAATCTTCGGCAAAGCTGCGATTGATCACCAAATCCATCATAAACTTGGCCCAGCCGCGCAATGCCTGTCCCATTTCCAGAATATTTCCGCCGAAGCCGCCCATAATGGCGTAATCCGTCTCCTCATAATAGCGTTTCGCCTGTTGCTCCAGCATTTTCAAATCTTCATCTTTAAAATAAAACCACGAATGGTTTTCAATGTCCCGGGCAGAGGTTGCCTGTTCAAGTGGAGGATTACAGGATTCAAAATAAAGGCAACCATCCGGCATTCGAGCCGCAATCCGATTTCCATCCATCAACACCCATTCATTGTTTATCCTCTGCGGATAAAAGAGCTGATGTACCTGTCCCGGCGAGCCATCAGGAAGCTGCCAATCCTTCCAATCATCGTTTTCTCGTCCCATGGTGTTGGCAAGGTCGATCACATCGACCTGGAATCGCTCCAAAATTTCCGGTTCCGGTTCAGCCAATTGCTGACCAATATCATACACCCGGGTCTTTCCCCCCTTAATTCCCAGATGTTGTTTTAATTTATTATAGGCAATTGCCATGATTCCAGTCGAACGCATGGCGCCCATATCTATTGGCACCTTATCCGGTACCTTATGCTGCAGGGTGCATAACACCCGTTCACGTGAGGTCATAAGATCTTTTCCTTTCAAAAAAAACAGGGTGGTATTACATAATCATATTATATGTTAAAACCTGGATTATCTTATTTTGTGCAAATCAACATTCTCTAAATCCCATTGCCGTCAGTTTAAAATTCTAACTAATTGGAAATAATTATAGTTATATTTCGTCCCTACGGGACTTATCTTTTTTGGGGGTGGTTTGCTATAAATATATCGTCGCTAACGCGACTTAACGCTCATGTATAAACTAATTTTTTAAAATCCAGCAGTGCTTACAAATCTTAAGTGCCGATAGGCACGATATATTTATTGAAATGAGTTCTAACTACGATTTGGTACCATCCATTTCTCCAATCCACAATCCGAAATCATCTTTCCACTGCCAGCCATGCTCCCTCAATGGAAGCAAATTTTTTTCCAACTTTCCGCTATTTAACAGCGCCAATGTTTCATCCCAGGATCTAACCCCGCTAATAGCGTCGAGTTCGTGCAAATTTTGAAACCCCACACAATTGGCGATGTTGAGGGCTTTTTCCGCTTTGACACCCTTTAAAAACGCAGCTAAAAATCCGGCGATGAAGCTGTCGCCGGCGCCAGTAGCGCTGGCGATTTTGTCAATGCTAAATCCCGGACACCACAGCTCGCGATTTTGCCAGCTCGATAATTTGACAGCTAATCTCTTTTCCAAATCCACAGAACGCGTCCGCAAATAATTGCCGCGATGAGCCGCTTTAAAGAGCACCATTTTCGCGCCAAAATCGAGACATTTTTCAGCAAACCGACGATATATTTCCGGGGGGATTTCATCTATGATATCGCCGCCGTTATCTGTTTGTCGCTTTAGCTGAAAATAGGAATCAGGATCGAGCATAAAAAATATCTCTTCAATACTGGGAATAAAAATGTCCACACATGGCAAGACTCTCTTCAAAATTTTTCTCCAGGGAGCTCTGCCACTTTCACTGTCGGGATCGGGCAACGACATATCCAGTGAAATAACCGTGCCGGCTTTTTTCGCGATCGCGAAAATTTCAACCAGCTCGTCCCCCTCATTTTGATAGCACTTTGCCATGATGGGCGGATAACCGAGATGGAAAATTCTGGATTGGCCGATGATGTTAACGTCCAGATCGTGGCGATCAAAGTGATCATTCGCGCCCGGATGGTGAAAAAAAATTCGATCGATACCCGGCGGAGCGATTGCAACCGTATACGAGGTGTGCTCCCTTTCTGATTTATGAACACCAGAAATAAAGTCCTGCTGCCTGAGCAATCCCTCGACAATTTCGCCAAACTGATCCCCGCCGATTCTTGCCATAAAGGCAACTTTCATTCCCAATTTGGTCAACGCAATCCCGGTGTTCGACACCGGACCGCCGGTGCTCAATTTGACCGAATTGACCTCAATCAGCTTGCCGGGCTTAAAAATATCTGAAATCGACTTCGCGCCGGTTGCAGGAATTTCCGGAATGATGTCCAGACAAATATGCCCGGCGACTGTAAAATCAAACCGCTTTTCCATCTTTACTCTTTTCGCTACCCTGTTGAATAGATCATTTTTTTATATCAACGCCAGATCAATCGCATCCAGCTTTTGTAACCGACTAAAATTTTGAGCGATGTTTTTAGCTCGGTTTGCTCCGGATGAGTTGCGAAAAACATGGCGATCTCATTCTTTTGAGATTTAGATAATTCAATTAATGAAAACTGTGCTTCGCTATCATCAATCGCATCAAGCTTCACCCGAACGGTAACAGCATGGGGTGATGTGAGATGAATCGATGCCGAACCTTGCTGCCCGATTTTTAATTTGCGAACCAGTCGCTTGTCAGGGGGAAAAGTTGTCACCCGGATCATACTGCCTTGAAAATCGAACACGCCGCCGCAGGGAATCTGGGCTTCAATTATCCTGGAGTCGGATTCAAAGAGTAAAAACTCCCCATCAAGCCGGCTTCGGATGACCTCGCCTTTTCCGCTCGCGATACGATTTTCTGTCAGCTCTGATCGAATTGATTCAAGCCGTTGCAGCAATTGATTTTTTCCCGCGCTTTCTGCTATTCGCATCTGTTCATCCAGATGAATTTTGATCCGTTGATTGGCAATAAAATCCTCATCATCAGTTACGCGGATCAACGGCTGCCCGGCAATCACTTTTTGGTTGGTATCGGCGATTTGCTCCACCAAATAGTGGGAGCGATTAAAAGTCAGCATTTGGAATTTTATTTGAAAGACGCCTTCCAGAGCGACAAACTCATCTTCAGCTTTAATAAACGACAGCGCAATCAGTCCGGCGATAAAAAGTAAAACAAAGCCATAGCCGACAATTTCAACGTAGTTGACATATTTCGCCAATATTTTTTTAACCCATCGCTTCATATAATTTCCCCGATTATCTTTCTCGTGAAAAGGCAATCATTCAAACTATGAACCGTTTGTTATTTGCATCTGGTAAAGTTTGGCAAAGGTACCGTTTAGTCGGATCAATTCCTCAAAACTGCCCTGCTCGATCAATCTGCCCTGATCAATGAGCAAAATTCGATCACAGCGTTGAACAGAAAGCAATCTATGGGTAACCATGATGACGGTCTTGTTTTGACCGACACGAAATACTCTGTCTTCAATTTGGCGGGCAGTTTCCGAATCCAGAGCGTTTGTGGCTTCATCCATAATCAGAATCGATGGTTGCCTTATCAGCGCTCGTGCAATCGCGATTCGCTGGCGCTGTCCGCCGGAAATTTGGGTTCCTTCGGCCAGATCAGTATCATACCCGCGAGCTAACTGTTGAATATCATCATGAACCGCTGCCCATTTCGCCGCCTGATAAATTTCATCATCGCTGCAACCAGGTTTACCAAAACGAATATTTTCGCGCACGGTTCCGCTGAATAAAAAATCCTCCTGCAAAATTATACCGATTGATTGATAATAATGTCCCAATTTAACATCCTTCAAATTTATGTCATCGAGGATAATCTCTCCGTTATCCGGATCATAGAAACGCATTACCAAATTCACCAGCGATGTTTTTCCTGATCCGGATTGACCGACGATGGCAACTGTCTTTCCCGCTGGAATATCAAGGGTCAATTCTGAAATTACCGGTTCCTCGGGTTGGTAAGAAAAAGAAACGTCCCGAAAATGGTATGGTCCGGAAAAACGTTTGATCGAAATCGCGTTCGCTGATTCGAGGATCGCCGGCTCAACTCCCAGCGTGTCAATCAATCGTCTGGCAGGGATTAGTTGTAATCGAATGCCTTCTAAAATTCGGATGTACTGGTTGATCGGGCTGAAGAATTGATCCAGCAGCAAAAACAACGCGACCACGGCACCGGTGGTCTGTTGTTGCACAATCAACGAGTACAGAATCGCACCAACTATAAACAGATAGCGGAAAAAAAAGATGAAATTATCGGTAACAAGTTTGACGAAAAAATTCTTCCATTCCACCCGAAGCATTCGCACATACAGCCGAATATTTTTTAAAACCTCATATCTTCCTTTGCCAAAGGCTTTGATAGTTTTAATACCAGCAAACCACTCTTGCAAACCGGCGAGGAAGTGCTGACTTTTTTCACGATATTCCAGGTCGATCCGTCTTTGGATATTGTACAGCAGATGGATAATATAGGCATACGGCAGACAAAAAATTGCCAACGCCACGCCAATCGAGGCGCTGATGCCGGCAGTTACTACAACCCAAATCAGCAACAACCGGAACGTAACCCGTACAATCAGATCCAGCGATTGGGTGATCATCGCCAGAATGGTGTCGAGGTCATTTCCCATGAACGGCTGCGTCTGTCCTTTTGCCGAGCCAGTTGTCTCGAACAACAGTCCCAATATTGCCAAATTTGCAAAACCAGGGTCAAAGGTAGTCCCTACCCGGTACATGTGTTCACCAACTGAACGCTTCTGGAAAAAACTCAACGGCAATTTCATAATATGTTTGAATACATCCATGCCCAGTTGAATCCCAAGCTTCATCGACACCACATATTTGATCAACTCTAATAGCGCGTTGCAAGATTGGTAAAGAATAATTTGTGAAACCAAAACAACAATCAGAATTTTCAGCATGTACCAATCCTGCTGCCCAAGCACCTGATCGATAAACTTTTTGGTCACCATGGGTAAAATTACCGTGTTGATATCTAGTGCTGTCAACACAATTGCCAGCAAAATCGTCAACAAAACTTTATCCCAGAGCGGCTTTAGATAGCGTATAAAATAGAGAAAAAGGTTCCAGTCGCTCATTTTTACTGATTTTTTCATAAAATTTCTCAACCTGTCATGCCCTGAACAGATTTGGTTTGGGCTTGATACAATTGCCGATATAATCCTTCATTTTTTATCAGCGATTGATGGTTTCCTTGTTGGATAATTTTTCCATGATCGAGTACGATAATAAAGTCGGCGTCCTGAATAAATGAAATCCGATGGGAAATCATAATGGTGGTTACATTTTGAAAGACCCGTCGCAAAGTCTGGATAATTTTGTGTTCAGTGGTTATATCCAGTGACGAAGTTGCCTCATCCAAAATGAGCAGTTTTGGGTTCTTGATCAGCGCTCGTGCAATGGCAATGCGTTGTTTCTGCCCACCGGAAAGCCTGGCACCCTCGGCGACATCAGTATCGTAGCCATCGGGTATTTTCAAGATATCTTGATGAATTCCCGCCGCTATGGCAGCATCAATAACCTGCTCGTCGCTGGCGTCAGGGTTCCCGTAGCGAATGTTATCGCGGATCGTGCCCCCGAAAAGAAAAGTGTCTTGCAATATAACCCCAATCTGCGGCAATAAAGTATCGATATTGATTTGGGAGATTTTTCTTCCATCAATTCGGACTTCGCCGCTGTCCGCGTCAAATAATCGGAGGATGAGATTGGCGATGGTGCTTTTTCCGGCGCCGCTCTTTCCAACGATTGCCAACTTGCCGCCGCGAGCGACGCTGAAATTTATGCAATTGAGAACAGGAAGCCCTTTTTGGTACGAAAAATTTACATTATTAAATTCAACATTTCCCTGCAAAGATTTTAAATTCACGCCATTTTCAGGAAAAGTTATCTCCGGAGCCACATCTAATGTCTCGAACAAACGTTGCGCCGGTACAAGAAACAGACGATATTTTTGCACAAAGCTGAATGTCAAATCCAGAAAATAGAGCATCTGCCGGGAAAAATAAATGACTGCGAACCAGCTCAATATTGGAAAGCTCCCTTTGAGTCCAAGATAGGCAAAAAATGGCAGCGACAGCGGCCAGAGAATGTGAACCGGAGATGTTCGCACCAAATCCGCCACCAACATTTGCATCAAATAGGCGGACTGGTTTTTTCTATGAAACTTAATTAACGCCGAATAATAT
>DSAU01000012.1 GCA_011046315.1 bacterium | reverse complement strand
AAGCGGAATGCCGGAATCTCAATAATAGAACTTTTAAATATTAATTTGCACATATATTCAGGAGATTCCGGCTAAAAACATGCCGGAATGACATTATTAGTTAAGAGTGCTGAACTATTACGACAAATTTAAATACAGTCGAGAGGCTCAAGATGCAGAAGTTTCATCTGCTGGTTTTGAAAATTTTAAAATAGATCAACCGATAGCACAAAATAACCCGGTTCATTTTGATATCAAAAGAGAATAATCGTGTAATATTTGCAGCAATTGAAACAATGACCATGTAAATTCTACACGATTTGTTGCCGAAAAAAAATATTTATTGATCAAGCAATTGAGGTGAAGAAAATTTATGATGATGGTAACGTCAATGAATTCAATTGGTTGTTTTAGAGTAAAATATAAATTTTACCTGAGCTGACAACACTGGCACTGCATTTGCGAAGTGTCTGGTTAGAATTTATTTTAACCAAATATTACGGAGGTGCAATGATGAAAAAATTTATGATCACACTAGTCATGGTCTCGGTTGTGCTGGGACTATTTTCAGAAGAAAACATCCTGTGGTGTAAAAAGCTGATTTTCAACGAACCAACCTACCACATTGTGCAAAAGGGAGAGTTTTTTAGCAGGCTGTCCAAGCAATATTATGGAACAGCTAACTACTGGCGAGAGTTGGCGTTGATAAATCGGGCGCCGAATAAGGACCTGGTTTTTCCGGGTGAAAAGGTGATCATTCCCAGTCTTGACGCCGTTAAAAAATTGAGTAAATCGCGCAGTTTGACCGCAGTCAATGAAATTGTCAAAACTGAGCATGATTGGATTGCGAAAAATGGTAATGTGACCACCACTCCGCTGGCTTCATCAAGCGGAGAAACAGCTACCGTTAAAACAAAACCGACAGCAGTGCCCGAACCGAATTTAACAGCCGATAAAGCGCCAACTGCTGAGCCGGTGGTGGTACCGGCAGAGCATTCAGTGGATGCAGCAGCGGGCAACCTGCAAAACAAACCAGACGATTACAAAAAGTCCTCGGCTTTTCCTCTGATCATCACAATCGTCGCCATTTTGCTGATTGTCGGGGCAATGTCGCTGTTTTTGTATCGTCGCAAGAAAAAGTATGAATTGGAAAAGTTTGAAGCTGTCGGTGAAGATACCGATGAAACGCCCGTAGAAGAAGAAGCTGATGATGATGTAGACCGGTCGTTTGTTGGCAGTTTTCCGCGACGAAAACGTGAGGAAGTGTTAGTGGAATAAACAGGTTTGCATTAAAAGTCGAATAGAACTGTTCAAATATTTCCCTCGTTAAAGGCCAGGAGGATCCCTTCTTCCTGGCCTCCTTTTTTTTAACGCCGTCCTCGGAAGGCGTTGAAAAAAATTTTATACCATTGTTGATTGGTTTTCAACGAGTCAATCTGGCTCGAGACTGCTGGAGGTGAACAACTATTTCCCGTAGTTTCAGCTCTGAGTCAATTCCCTCTTTTTTCAAATAGTTTGCGGATGGGGTTTTACATTTCTCTGTAACACTTCGCTTACAGGTTGAATACTGATGCTATCGCTTGATAAACTGACTATTTGACCGCTGATAAAATTTTTAATTCAAGCTATCTATTTTTAATATTTTTACAAATAAAGCGATAGCATCAGTTTCCTCATCCAACTATGATTGAGATAATGCCGCATAATGAAATTTTTTCTTGCTTATCTAAGCAATTTTTACTATCTTTAACTTCAGTATTTTCCGAAGAGGCATCATTTAAGATGCCTTTTCCACAAAAAAAGGATTAACCCTTTTAAGCCGGTAACAACGATTGTGGAATCATTTGAATCAAAATTATCCCATTTTCGCACTGTGATCAATGAGCGGTTGAATGAAGTCGCAGTGAACGCCCAACCTGCGTCTTTTTATGAGCCGGTGCGCTATGTTCTTGAAGGTGATGGAAAACGAATTCGTCCGATTTTGTTAATTTTAGCCTGCCAATCTGTGGGCGGCGATATCAATCAATGTCTCAATGCTGCGGTCGCGATAGAATTACTGCATAATTTTACCCTGGTCCATGACGACATCATGGATCATGACGATTTGCGGCGCGGACGAATCACGGTTCACAAAAAATGGGACCAAGCCACCGCGATCTTAGCTGGCGACGGGCTGGTGGCATTAGCTTATCAAAATTTATTAAAAACAGAATCCGATCGCATTTTAGAGATCAGCAAAATTTTTACCGAAGGCATTATCGACCTCTGCGAAGGCCAGGCGCTGGACAAAGATTTTGAAAGCCGGCCTGAGATCGAATTGAATGAATACATGCGGATGATTGAAAAAAAAACCGCTCGACTGCTGATGATCGCATCTGAAATCGGCGTTATTATTGGCCGGGGCAGCCAAAAAGAGCAGTCGATCCTTGGACAATTTTCATTAGAATTGGGCTGTGCTTTTCAAATTCGGGACGATGTGCTGGACATAGAACATTCATCCGGGAAATCTTACGCCAGCGACATTCGGCAAAAAAAGAAAACCATTTTATTCGTGCACGCATTAAATCATGCCCGGCAAAATGACCGGGACCGGTTGCAAAAAATTTATCAAAAACCAGAAATAAACAGCAACGACATTGAAACCATTCGTTCGATTTTTGAAACAGCAGGCTCTTTGTCCTTTACCCTCAACCAGGTTGAAACTCGAATTAACAATGCGCGGGCTGCGTTGAACAAATTGCGGTTGACAGATGCACAACATGACCTGCATGAACTGCTAAATTTGATATTAACGCGAAAAAATTAATCGTTATGGATGCTATTTCATCTCTATTTATCATTAGCATAATCGGTGGGATTGTTGCCATTGACACCACTGCCGCCTGGCAGACGATGGTCAGTCAGCCAGTCGTCATCTGTCCGTTGATCGGGTTTATTTTCGGTCAACCGGAAATTGGTGTCACGCTGGGGATTATTCTCGAGATGCCATGGCTGGTCAATGTTCCCTGCGGCGGGAAGCACGGTTCAGAAGGAAATCTGGGTGCAGTTGCTGCTGCAGCCATTGCTGTTTACTTTGCCAACAGACAGTTGAATACTGACAATATCATTATCATTGTGGCGGCGCTATACGCCATTGGCGTGGCAAGACTTGGTAATTATCTTGTAGAGCGGGTGCGGAAAATTAATTTATCACTCATCCACCGAGCAGACATCGCAGCAGCCAGCGCTGATATGCCTCAAATCACAGCGCTCAACTGGACTGGCGTTTTATACTCATTTATCATGGGATACGCATTGATCGTGTTCAGCTTTACCTTTGCGATTTTGACGTTAACGCCATTGATCACATTTATTCATCCGAACTTTGATTACGCTTTCGGATTGGCTAAATTCGGGATTTTCGGTGTCGGCGTCGGTGGCATTGTGTCACTATTTTTCAATCAAAAATCCAAATGGTATTTTTTCTTACCTACCTTGATCGGCTTGGTAAGCTGGATTTTTCTTGTTTTTTTATAAAATCGATTGGCGGAATTTGTAACGACTTATCAAACAATTTAGAAAGTGGTATGAAACGAATTCGCAAAAGAGATTTAATCGTTGTTTTTTTTCGTTCATTTTTCATTCAGGCAGCCTGGAATTATGAGAGAATGCTCAGCCTTGGCTTTTGTTATTGCCTGATTCCCATTGCGAAGCGATTGTTTGACAACGAGGATAAGGTCAGCGAGTTTTTAAAGCGGCACCTAGATTTTTTCAACTCGCATCCCTATATGGCGAATTATGCACTGGGCGCCGTCGCCAATATCGAGCAGCAGGCGATAATAAAAAATTGGGACGATAGCAAACCGGTTGAAGTATTTAAAAAACGAGTCATTGGACCATTGGGTGCGATCGGCGACACCCTTTTTTGGCAATTATTGTTGCCCTTTCTTGGCGTTGTCGGAGTTGTTTCATTAATCTTTTTCAAAATTTGGGGCGCACTGGTTTTTCTGTTAATCTATAATTTCTTTCATATCTCGGCGAGGATCAGGGGATTGACCAAAAGCTACCAGAAAGGATTTGATATTATTCGCGATCTTTCTTTCCGAGGAACCACTAAATTTTTTAAATACATGCAATACAGCTTTACATCAATTCTGGGAGTGGCGCTGGTATTTTTTGTTTCATATACTCATTCAAAATATGCATTAAACGGCGTCGTTATTTTCGGAATTTCTGCCCTGTTCTCATTTTTTGCTAACAAAAAACAGCGGTTGTCAATCGATCTGGTTTTGATCATCGTTGTTATCGGCGCCCTAATTATCGGTCTAATTGTCGGCGATTGACCGCAGTGAACTAACAGCCTTATTCTAGACTTTTTGGGAATATGAAATGTAAGTTGTTTTTACAATTCAGCTAAATAATTCAGGATAGATAAATAAAATGATCAGGAAAAAAGTCATCATAAAAAACACTGAAGGATTGCACGCCCGGCCGGCCACTCAATTTGTCAAAATTGCATCCAAATATCAATCGGATGTATTTTTATCAAAAAATGGACGTGAAGTTAATGGAAAAAGCATAATGGGTGTAATGATGTTAGCGGCGGCAAAGGATACAGAGTTGATTCTCATTGTTAATGGCGACGATGAACAGGAAGCAGTTTACGAATTGATCGAATTGATCAATAATAAGTTTAATGAGGAAAAGATCGACAATGGTAAAAAGTGATTTAAAAAAAATGGTTAAATTGAGGGGGATCGCGGCATCGCCTGGCGTCATTGTCGGTAGTGTTTACAAACTGACCGGAGATGTGGTCAGAGTTGAAGAGCGCTATTTAAAAAAAGACGAAGTTGCTCAGGAGATAAAAAAATTCAATCGCGCGTTGAAAAAAACCCATGAAGAATTGTCTGAAATTAAAAGTCAGGCGCGCCAGAAAATCGGTAAAGAAGCCGAAAAAATTTTTGATGCACATCAACTGCTGCTCGACGATATGACGATTATTGACGAAACCATCAGCCAAATTCAGCAGCAACAAAAGAATGCTGATTTTATTTATTTTGAAGTCATGCAACAATATCAAAAATCACTGGAAAATGTCGACAATGAATACTTCATGGGAAGGGTGGCTGACATCAAGGATGTCAAACGTCGTTTGATACGCAATATTCAAGGCGGGAAAACCGGTACATTCAGCGGGCTGACTCGAAAAGCGATAATTGTTGCTCACGATCTCTCACCGTCAGATACAGTACTGCTGGAAAAGCAAAAAGTGCAGGCATTTGCCACCGATCGTGGCGGTAAAAATTCACATGCCGCCATCATGGCGCGAGCCATGGCGATACCCTCGGTGGTTGGGTTGAAAGAGCTCACCCGCCATTGCGCTACCGGAGATACTATTATTATTGACGGGGGTAACGGCGACATTATTCTGAACCCAACGCCGACTATTCTCAATAAATATCTCAAGCTGCGCGAAGAATACGATGAATCAACCAAACAGCTTTCAAAAAATCGGGAACTTCCCTGCCGCACCCTGGATGGCAAAGATGTTGAATTGTCAGCCAATCTGGATTTCCCTGATGAATTCCAATCGGTAATCAATTATGGGGCACATGGAGTGGGTTTGTTTCGAACCGAATACATCTACATGTCCAGCAAACAGTTGCCCGGGGAAGATGATGAATATCAGGAATACCTCAAAGTGGCAAACAATCTGTATCCGCATTCGGTAATCATCCGAACCCTGGACATTGGCGGCGATAAAAATCCTCGCTATTTACGCATGCCTGAAGAAAACAATCCGGTATTGGGCTGGCGGGCAATTCGCTTCTGCCTGGAGAATCCACACATTTTTAAATCTCAACTCAGGGCAATTATGCGCGCCAGTGTTCGCGGGAATGTAAAAATTCTACTGCCAATGATCTCTTGCTTGAAAGAAATTTATCAGACAAAAATCATCATCGATCAGGTAAAAAGTGAACTTCAAAACAGAAAAATACCATTTGATGAAAACATCGAAATTGGCGTCATGATAGAAATTCCATCCGCTGCAATTATGGCAGATGTGCTTGCTGAAGAGGTTGATTTTCTCAGTATTGGCACCAACGATCTGATTCAATATATGGTCGCCGCTGACCGCGCGAATGCTCAGGTGGCGCACCTTTACAATCGGTTGCCCCCGTCTGTCTTGAGAGTTATTAATAATGTGGTTGACGCCGGTCATCGTAAGGGCGTCTGGGTGGGTATGTGCGGAGAGATGGCCGCCGATCCGCTGGCGACGCCAATACTGCTGGGGATGGATATGGACGAGCTCAGCGTCAACCCGGCAATGATCCCGGAAGTAAAAAAGATCATTCGCTCGATTAGCTATCGCGACGCCCAAAAGATTGCTGAAAAGGCCTTAACGATGAAAACGTCGGAACAGGTGGAAACATATATGCGAAATGTTTTTTCAACTCGATTCAAAATGAACATTTTTTAAGCAGAAATTAAGGAGAATCGTGAACATGCTAAAGCGGATTAAAGCAACCGATAAACACGACATGTTGCAACTGTTATTAAACTTTCCCGAACAATTTAAAAGAGCAATCGAAATCGGAAAATCCATCACCCATCAACTCGATCCGGATAAAATCCATCATCTCATTTTCGCCGGCATGGGCGGGTCTGCAATAGGCGGCGATTTAATCGTTTCCTGCCTCGCTCCACAGCTCAACATTCCGGCGATGGTCAATCGTAATTATCGGCTGCCCAATTTTGTCAACCAGAAATCATTGGTTGTCATTTGCAGCTTTTCCGGTAATACTGAAGAATCATTGAGCTGTTACGAAGACGCTAAATCAAAAAATGCTCATGTTTTGTGTGTCAGTTCAGGCGGTGAATTGAAATCCCGCGCTGAACGCGATGGCTTCCCGATCATCGTCGTTCCGGGGGGAATGCCTCCACGCTGCGCACTGGCTTATTTGTGCATACCGGCTCTGGATTTTCTGACTAAAACCGGTTTTGCCGAATTGCATCCGAGCGACGTCTTTGAAACGCAGCAACTGTTGGAACAAAAAGCCAGCGCTTATGCTCCGGACCAGTCTGAGAACCAGGCAATCCAAATAGCGCAAAATTTGAGTAATCGTTTACCGATAATTTATAGTAGTACCGACCTGCTACATGTGGCTGCGATGCGCTGGAAAGGTCAATTTTCGGAAAACGCCAAGGTGCATGCTTTCTTTAACGTTTTCCCGGAGCTTAACCACAATGAAATAGTCGGTTGGGAAAAATTGCCCGATTTTCTCACACGAACACAAATTTTGTACTTGAAGGATAGAGAGGATCACCCGCGAACTCAGAAACGAATGGCGATTACAGGGAAAATATTAGAAAAAGTTACCAATCCCGTCATTGAATTAGAAACTGAAGGTGAATCGAGATTAGCTCGATTATTTTCAATGATCTATCTCGGCGACATGGTCAGTTTTTATCTTGCCATGTTATATAATGTGGACCCCACGCCTGTTGAAAAAATTCAACTGCTCAAAGAGCAATTGAAAAATTTACCAAACGGGCTAAGTTAGACAATTCGCCAAATTCGGTGCAGCTTTAATTTTTTTTTCAAAACGAACTCGACAAGCTTATTTACTCGTTCTATCCGACGAGCTGTCGCAATCATCCTACACCAAACCCATTCTCACGCAGTAACTCTGTGCGCAGTTTGAAATTAGTTTTGTAGGATAAATAATTTTCAAGGAATCTTTTAATTAAAAAAAAATATAGACATATCAAGATCGGCAAATAGGACAATAAAAACATTGTATATCGCTAAAATTTTCAGCATAGTTGAATGGTAATAAGTATATAAATGAAAAATAACAAGATTTTCTCAACCAGATCAAAGGAGCACCATAGATGAAATCATTTCTATTTACATCAGAGTCAGTAACCGAAGGCCATCCCGATAAAATTGCGGATCAGATTTCAGATGCGGTTTTAGATGCGATTTTCAAAGAGGATCCCCTTGGAAGAGTCGCCTGTGAAGCTTTTGTGACCACGGGTTTGGCAATTGTTGGCGGAGAAATCACCACCACCACCTACGTGGATATTCCCACAATCGTCCGAACCGTAGTCAGAGAAATCGGATACATTGACGCGACCTATGGATTCGACGCCGAAACTTGCGGCATATTATCGACCATTAATCAACAATCCGCCGACATCGCTCTCGGCGTTGACCGTGACGGCGCCGGGGATCAGGGAATGATGTTCGGATTTGCAAATGATGAGACCGAAGAATTGATGCCGCTTCCCATTATGTTGGCGCACAAATTAACGCAACGATTGGCAGAGGTACGCAAAAAAAACATCCTCCCCTTCTTGCGTCCCGATGGAAAATCGCAGGTAACCATCGAATATGTTGACGGAAGACCCAAATGGGTTAATACCGTGGTAATTTCAACACAGCATAGCCCTGATGTCAAATTAACTGAACTGCGCAACGAAGTTATCCAGCATGTTATTAAACCAGTGCTTCCAGCAAACATGGTCAACGATCATGAAATAATTATTCACATCAACCCCACCGGCAGATTTGTCATCGGCGGTCCACAGGGCGACACCGGACTGACAGGGCGCAAGATTATTGTCGACACTTATGGCGGTTACGCACCGCACGGCGGCGGCGCTTTTTCAGGCAAAGACCCAACCAAAGTGGATCGTTCCGCATCTTACGCTGCCCGTTATCTGGCGAAAAATATCGTGGCCGCTCAGTTGGCAAATCAATGTACAATCCAACTCGCCTATGCTATTGGCGTCGCTGAACCGGTTTCCGTCATGGTGGACACTCACGGCACCGGTGAAATTGCTGATGCTGAAATTTCAAAGCGGATAATTAAAAACATTGATCTGACACCTAAGGGGATCATCGACAAGCTGGAGTTGCGCCGTCCCATTTACGAAAAAACAGCCGCTTATGGCCATTTTGGCAGAACTGAAAAAACATTTAGCTGGGAAAAAACAGATCTGGTAGATATTTTTGCCGGTTGATCTTTTATGTTCTAAAGTCTGATATCTGCAAACTCAATGCTATTTTATAATCAATGCATAACAAAACAAGAAATTCGTCAGGAGGTTACGTGAATTACGACATCAAAAACATAGATCTTGCAACTCAGGGCAAACGACGGATATTATGGGCGGAAAACGATATGCCCGTATTAAAAATAGTGCGGGAGCGCTTTGAAAAAGAAAAACCCCTGGCAGGCAAACGCTTGTCTGCCTGCCTGCACATAACCGCAGAAACCGCCAATCTGGCAATAACGCTCAAAGCCGGTGGCGCGGACCTGGTCATGTGCGCCTCGAATCCACTTTCAACCCAGGATGACGTGGCAGCATCGATGGTGAAAGACTACAACATTCCAATATTTGCCATTAAAGGAGAGGACACAGAAACATATTATCAACACATCAAAGCAGCGATCGACCATTCGCCACATATCACCATGGACGATGGCGCCGATCTGGTTTCCACCATCCATTTTGACTATCCGGAAATGTCCTCACAAATACTGGGCAGCATGGAAGAGACCACCACTGGCGTTATCCGGCTGCGCGCCATGGAGCGCGATGCTGCGCTTAAATTTCCGGTAATCGCGGTCAACGACGCCATGACAAAGAACCTGTTTGACAACCGATACGGCACGGGACAATCCACAGTGGACGGAATTATCCGCGCGACCGACATTTTATTGGCGGGAAAAAACGTTGTCGTTGCCGGTTATGGTTGGTGCGGCAGGGGATTTGCCAATCGCTGCCGAGGAATGGGCTCCAATGTGATTATCACCGAAGTGGATCCCATTCGCGCGCTGGAAGCCGCCATGGATGGTTTCCGGGTAATGAAAATGGAAGAGGCGTCAGTCATCGGGGATCTTTTTTGTACAGTCACCGGCGATATCAATGTCATTCGGATGGAGCATTTTGAAAAAATGAGGGATAACGCCATTGTCGCCAACTCAGGTCACTTCAACGTTGAAATCGACATCCCGACACTGAAAAAAAATGCAGTGGAAGTCCGAAAAGGAATTCGCGAATTCGTTGATCAGTATATTTTAAAAAACGGTCGACGGATCAATTTGCTGGCTGACGGCAGATTGATCAATCTGGCGGCTGCCGAAGGCCATCCGGCTTCAGTTATGGACATGAGCTTTGCTACCCAGGCAATGGCAACGGAATACGTTGTCAAAAACGCAACAACCTTTGAAGCCAAAGTCTATAATGTTCCTGTTGAAATCGAGCAATGGGTCGCCCGGTTAAAACTGCAATCGATGAACATTTCCATCGATGAATTGACCGCTGAACAAAAAGAATATCTGTCTTCATGGCAAATGGGAACTTAAATTTAAATCATGCTCAATATGCTCTGCTCCTTACTGAGCAGAGCATTGCGGGTGATAGGAGGAAATGGCTATGCTTCAAAAACGTCTTTTTATCGCTCTCATCTTGCTCACCAGCGTCAGTCTTTTATTATTTTGTGAAAAAAAAGAAAAATTAGAAACCGGTGAAATTGCGCCACAACCTGAAGTTCAACCATTTGACTCGGTTACCACGATTAAACCAGCACCCTTGAATTACGACTCACTCTATCAAATGATCAGCGCGATTACCGATTCTTTGTTGCAGAACCCAACTGATATCGCGCTCAGACGGCAGTTGGTTTCCGCTGGCTATGACACACTTTGGGAGACTATTTTTGCAGTTGGATTTGGTAAGTCCTCTGACAAAGCAACCACTGGCGCCGTTGACCAAAAATTTATCGAACAAGCAGCAACTGCTGACGCCTATCGCTGGGCAGCTTACATTAAACTCTGGCATCAAGATGCCAGCGATCCGGAATTCGGTTCTATTTCCACCAACATCAGCGGTGGTAGAATTGTCACAAAAAAGATTTTATATGACAACCGGATGGCGGTGATGATTGAAGTAAAGGCGGATCAAATTTCGAAATAGCCACTGCAATTAATTTTGTAGCATCGGAATTTCAAAATTGTCGCAGAAAAAAAAGCACCGCAGCTTTCGCAGATGACAGAGATTTTTATCTTTGAAATCATCTGTGAATTCGGCGAAATCTGTGATTGTTGCTTTTCATTAATTTATTCGCGAAGCTATGTTCTAATTCCACACCAACAGCATTATTGCACGATCTATGGAGAAAAGACAATCAATAAAAAACAAACCGCTCCTCAGCATTAACCAGCTGAAGAAATACTTTCCAGTAAGAGCGGGACTGCTTTCAAAAACTAAGGGTTTTGTGCACGCTGTTGATGATGTCAACCTGACAATTCGACAGGGCGAGACCCTGGGATTGGTCGGCGAGTCGGGCTGCGGAAAATCTACGCTGGCGCGAGTTGTTTTAATGTTAATTCAGCCGACATCCGGAGAAGTTCTCTTTGAAGGTCAGAATATTTTCACAATGCTCTCACAGCAGCGGCAACAAATTCGCAGGCAAATCCAGATCATTTTTCAGGACCCATATTCTTCACTCAATCCTCGATTGACTGTAGAAACGATTGTCGGAGAGGCGCTTTCTGTTCATAAAATCGGAAATAAACAAGAGCGCCGAGATCGAATCCTTTATTTATTAGAGAGGGTTGGTTTGCGTCCGGATCAGATGAAACGTTATCCTCACGAGTTCAGTGGCGGACAGCGCCAGCGGATAGGTATCGCTCGGGCGTTGGCGCTCAATCCGAGACTGATTATCGGCGACGAGCCGGTCTCCGCACTTGACGTCTCGATCCAGGCGCAGGTGCTGAATTTATTAATGGAGCTTCAGCGAGAATTCAGCCTGTCCTTTTTGATTATTTCCCATGACCTGCGTAATGTGGAACATGTTTCGGACAATGTTGCAGTCATGTATTTGGGGAAATTCGTCGAATACGCCACGGCTGCTCTGCTTTACAGCAATCCACTTCACCCTTACACCATCGCGCTGCTTTCTGCAATTCCTCATCCTGAACCAGGGAGAAAAAAAACTCGGACATTACTTCTCGGAGAGACGCCTTCAGCGATGAATCCACCGCCGGGCTGTCGCTTTCACACCAGGTGTCGATTTCGGTTTGATCCATGCGATAAAATCGAACCAGAGCTTTCCCGGATTTCATCCGGACAGTGGGTTGCCTGTCATCTGAGAAATTCTTCTATGAGCAAAAAAGACCAGACTGAAAATTGAGCAATTTCTGATCAAGCTCAATTTTTTCAATACGGAAACATTAGTGCGGATCAACCGTTTTACAAAAAACAATGTAGGGCGATCATTTTTAAACATCTTAAATGAATGACTGGACATTATTATGACAGTAAAACAAACGGCTATTGCCGCTGCACTGGGCGCCGGAAAAATATTGCGAGACGGGGTGGGCTCTGTGGAGCACGATGATATTGAAAAGAAAAATCCTTTTGATTACGTAACCAAGATTGATACCAAGTCTGAGCAACATATCATCAATCTTATCTCCGCCCAATTTCCCGACCACGAAATTCTGGCAGAAGAATCCGGCGCCTCCCCCCAAAAAAATGGAAACCGCTGGATCATCGATCCGCTCGACGGAACAACCAACTTTATCCACAGCTATCCTCAGGTTGCTGTATCGATAGCCTTTGAAGTCAATGCTGAAATCATGATGGGTGTGGTTTACGATCCGTTCCGAGACGAACTCTTCGTGGCCGAAAAAGGCAACGGCGCGTATTGCAATGGCAAAAAAATTTCTGTCTCCCACCGGAGTGATCTCAGCCAATGCCTGATCGCAACCGGGTTTCCTTTTAAAAACAGAGATTTGCTGTCGCTTTACTGGCAGGTGTTGTCCGAGATTTTTATGCATGTCAGCGGCATCCGACGCACTGGTTCGGCTGCGCTGGATCTGGCGCATATTGCTTGTGGCAGGTTTGACGGTTTCTGGGAATTAAAGCTCAGCCCATGGGACGTTGCTGCGGGTTCGTTACTGATTAGCGAGTCCGGCGGAAAAATAACTGACTTTGAAAACCAATCAAATCACATCTGGAGCGGAGACGTTATCGCGACCAATTCATTAATACACAACTTTATTCTCAGCAGTGTACAAAAGGTGTTTTCTTGTAATCCTTAATAGAAAAAACTGAGAGCTATATCAACCATGAAAAAATATTTTTTGTAATTAAAATTTTTTACTTGACAACAAGGCATAATTCTATTATATTTATAACAAACATCAAAACAAAAGGTTAATTGGGTCTGAACTATCAATTAATTAAATTTTATAAAGTTAACTTTAGCTTTTACAAAAAGTTAATTTTTCTCTTGACAAATGGCAAATAAATTATTATATTCTTTTTGCAAAATATCAGCTTTCCAAAAAAAATTATCCTACCGAACAAAGGCAATCTACAAGCGCCTTGACGTGAGTCAGAAGGAATCAAAACGAGGGAATGGGCATGCGTGACAAACGTATTAAGTTGATTTATTTTTCTTTGGGGGGGTCGGAGGTCAAAGACATTGCTCTTGACTGGAAAAAACTCATTTTACTTTCTTCCATGTTATTAATCATTCTAATTTTCATCATTGGTGTCGCGTTGAGCTTTTTCACTGACACATTTGACAACATGAAGATTAGTTCACTGGAAAAAGTTAATTTCACCCTATCGAGCCAGCTAATCGAGATGCGTAAACAAATCAATCAGGTAGAATCTCGAATACAACAACTCGAAGGTGAAGACGACCAACTCAGGATGATCGCCGGGCTGGATACAATTGACCAGGATATGCGTCTTGCCGGAGTCGGCGGCCCTGAATATGTCTATAACGAAGATTTAAATTATTTTTCAGCTGACTTAGGCACCCATGTCTTTGAAACCAAAGACTTAATTGATCAGCTTAAAAATAAAATACAATTACTCACTGAAAGCCGCGAAGAAATATTCGATACCCTTCGAGCAAAGGAAAATGAGATCAAACACCTGCCAACAATCAAGCCGGTAAGAATTGGCAGAATAACATCTCATTTCGGAACACGAATTGACCCCTTTACTGAGCAGCGGACCGTGCACCCCGGCATCGATATTGGTGCGCCGGTGGGGACACCAGTATTTGCAAGCGCCGATGGCATAGTAACCAGGATCAATCGCAGCTATAAAAAAAATAAGGGCTATGGAAAATTGGTCGAGATTGACCACGGAAATGGTCTAAAAACCAAATACGGGCATCTTGATAAGATCAAAGTAAAACATGGACAGAAAGTAAAGCGCTGGGAAGTAATCGGCGAAGTCGGAGAAACCGGCAGAGCAACCGGTCCACATCTCCATTATGAAGTGGTTCTGTTCGACAAACGGGTGAATCCCATCATGTACTTTTTTGAATAGTTGCTTGCCCCGGTTGTAAAAGTTTCAACATTACTAAATAAAGTTTTTTAAATAAAAACCCTCTGACTATCAGCGGGTTTTTTATTTTTTCCCAGCCAAAAACCCTACGCATGATTTATTCCTCACAAAAATTTTTAATTCCCCCTGATTTTTTTATTTAACTTTTTGCACTTATCCTCGATTGTCGGTAATATTTAGATAGCTTCGCTTCTTCGGTCGCTCGCAACGATAAGAAAAGGCGATTGGATGATCGAATTTGATCTATAGGCGGTCGTTCTTTATAAAACTGCGGAACCCATAAAAACAGGTTGCAATTTTTTATTCTTTTTATTATATTAGTAATAATTAATGATGAGAAGAAATGATCAAACAATGATGATATTATGCCTTCGTCGATTCCATGCCCACGCTGCGGCGAATATTCTTTTCACAAATCACACAACAGAAATTTTTATGAAAAGTTTCGCCGATTTATCTTCAAGCAGAGAGTTTACCGATGTCACAAATGCAATTATAGAGGTTGGGTTAGCCGCTCAACATTGAAACCTAAAGCGACTTTGAAACAATGGCTTATTTACCTGATGGTTTTCTTTATTGCAATCCTGGTGAGCTTCTTCCTGAAAAATTATCTTTTTTGATAGTGTTTGATTTCATTTTTGTTATTAGAAAATGTTAAATTAAAATTTCTGAATTTGAAATGATCTGAAATTCACATTTTAGCTTTCAGACAGATATATTTTTTTCCACAACGTTAATTACATGAAATCCGTATGTTATCAAACAATTGGCGTAACTATTTAGCCACAAACACTCAAAGGCACCAAGAGACACAAAGAAGAAGGAATTTCTAAATTATTCCATTCAGAAAAGCTGGATTTGGTTTGATGAAAAGCTATGGAATTTGGCATTAAAAAAGTGAGTAAAAAAAGACATCTTGGTGTGACTTCGAGGCTTGGTGCCTTTGTGGCAATAACATCTGCCTGAATAGATACCAATTGGCTTTGCCAGTATATTCAATTGTCCTCCTTCCAATTGAAAACAGAAAAAAAACGATGATCTATTGCACAGAATATGACCGACACCTAATAATGAAAAATCAACAGATAAATTATTACAAAACGTAATGCCTCAGTCTTTGGTTTATAAACCAGATTTCTCGGAGAAATCTGGTTTATTAGATATAGACTGATGCCATCGCTTT
>DSAU01000109.1 GCA_011046315.1 bacterium | reverse complement strand
AACAGCAAAAGCCAATGTCAGAACAACATAAAAGTAGAAACGTTTGTTGGGACCAACTTCCAAATAACCGACCATATACGGATGATGCTCTCCGCAGGGAGTCGAACAGCGGAACGTAAATCTGCCAGTTTTGTTTGCCACAAAAGTTAAACTACCATCGCTTCCCGGAAAAGCAGAGGTGTTAATATCATATCCGTCTAGATAAAAACCATGGGTAACATCAAGACTGATGAGACGGACACGAACAGTATCGCCTTTTTGTACATTAATGATATTTGGATCGTAATCAAACTTCTTCGCCTTAATTTCGATAAATTTCTCTTCAGTGAACGCTGAATTGAACAGTATTAACATTAGGGGAAGTAAATATAATAATTTTTTCATGATGCTGCCTCCTGGTCTGAAAGCCAATTATCGGAAAGAATTTCACCCTGCAAACCAACCACTATTAATTTGATGGGAATTTTTCGCTCTGATTCGTCTAATACTTGTTTTGCCATCATCGCTAATCCCATACAACAAGGAACCTGCATAATCATAACCGTTAAGGTGTTTATTTTTGCTCCCTCAAGCCAGGATTTTATTTTTAGCAAGTAAACATCCTGATCCGAATCTAATTTGGGACAGGCAATGGCAATACTTTTTCCTGTTAAATAATCCTTATGAAAATCTGCTAAAGCATAGGCAACACAATCAGCAGTCAATACAACATCAGCATTTTGATAGTAAGGTGCGGTTGGCGAGATGAGATGCATTTGTATGGGCCATTGTGTAAGTTGTGATTGTCTTTTCCCGGTTTCATCCACTGTTTCTGTGTTTTCCTAGCTTAAATCCATCATTGTTGAGCCAGGACATCCGCCTAACTGATCCATTTTTTTCTCCTTTCAAATAAAGGATTCATTTATCGTTTCACACAATTGAATAATTTATTATTATCGTTTGATGCTAATTGGAATTATCTCTCGTTAAAATTTCCAATTCCACCCAATCTGATATCGATTTTCGTCCGCCCCGGTCCGCGGATTCTCCATTCCACACAGCAAAGGCGCACAATTGCTTTTTGAATTCAAAGTTGATGGTTTCGATACTGTCGGAGGGTTGTATCGCGCGCCTCAAAACGACTTGCCAGAAACCATTGGTATAAATTCCCCTGCCGGTAACTTCCTGGCTTGGTTTGAGGGTAACAGTTCCTACTCTCACCGCCATTAAATCGCTCACGGCAGAGGTTGGCGATTGTTTGGAAACAGTGAAGGTCTCTTGTTGCTCAAACGGATAATGAAAGTCAACATATACTTTTTCTCGATCAAATTTGAACCATATTTGTTGGTCAGCCACCGCTTGCCAGTGCCAAATATTTGCCCGTCCCATGAAGCCCATCATAATTGTTGATTTTTCTACTTTTTCATCCAACGGGAACATAATCGCACAGGCATCAGAGAAACGACCGGCAGATAGTTCCCTGTTTTCGGTTTCATCCTGCCAGCTGAGATAGAAATAAATGTTTTCATTATTATGAAATGTCTTTACACTAACCGACGACATAAAAGCTCGGGGCCACGGTAAAGCTGTTACCTGATGAATAAGTTCAATTTCATTATTGGCAAGGCTATCCCAGAATGGTTGATCAATTCCGTTCTGAAAATTGATTTCTTTATCATAATATTGCACTTTGATTTGAGGCGGTTGCTTTTGATCCACGGTAATAGAAACCGGCGTTCCCCTGGAATGCTGGAATCCCCAGCGCAACAATAAAATAAAAGCAAGCACCAGGCTAATCGCCATCATAAAAATGATTACTTTCTTTTTAAATATTTTTTCCAAAAGACTCATTTTGATACTCCATAAACTCAATCAATTCCTGCGCCATTATTTTATAAAAATCATGTTGAGATTGAGACAACACCGCAACCGATATTTTTTTTGCCGGAGCATAGAGATATTCATTAAAAAATGTCATCAAGGCATTGAGACAAACAATGGCATTATTATTTTGTTTTATTCCTGTTCCCTGTTGTGCATAAAATATTTTAAATATTAACAGGTGCATAAATTCCAATTCATTGGTCAACAGGTCTGGTCTTTCGCGGTCAGGCTCCACTCCAAATGCTTTATAAAATCCGCTAATATCCGATAGATAATTCGATTTCTCAAATTCATTGTTGGCAAGGTACTCAGTCGCATATAACCACAATTCGCCGGCACGAAACAGTCGGTCATATTCTGCAATTATGTTATCCGCTTGGTTTTTTAAATCCGGGAAAGTTTTAAAAAACGCTTCATCCGGATAAGAAAAAGCCGCTGCAAACAGTTTATATTTTAGCATACTTTCCCGGTCAGGAAACACTGATGCGGTATACATCTTTTTGCTCATCATATTTATTCCTTATGATAATAGGTTCTTTGATTGGAACGCGAATAATTTCCGCTCCTTTTTCATCATAACCGATTGCATATCCGGTTTCAATATCGCCTTTGACGTCAAAACGATGAATGATTTTATCGGTACATCCCATGAGCATTAGCACTGCGATCAAATATTTATCTTTATATGCTTCGCGATAGAGCTGCACAGCAGTTTCAGCGCCTGGCCCAAAGAGTTGTTTATTAAATTGTCCGGGAACATTTATCGGTGGAATATAATACACATTGGGCTCCAGGCCGAATTGCGGATAAAGCGGCAACGCAATTTTTTTAAAATAGATCAAATAATCAAACGGATTATCTTCTCGCGGATTTTGCCAGTTATTTTTAAATCCAAACAATCTAATTTTTCCGATACAATTAACAACGCATTGGGTTTGATTTCCCTGTTCGACTGTTGGATAACATGAGATACATTTTTCTGATTTGCCAGTATAATCCCGAAAAAACGATTTTTTATAAGGACAACCACGAACACATTCCTGATAACCGCGACATCGGGCTTGATCGATCAAAACGATGCCGTCTTCTTTTCTTTTATAGATTGATTTTCTCGGGCAGGCAGCCACACAAGCAGGATAGGTGCAATGATTACAAATTCGTTGCAGATAAAACATCCACGGTTGATGCACCATTTTTAGATAATCACCCTGATTGATAGCGCTACTGACCTCATCTTCTCCGATATTAGGATGCAAATAGTCTTCAGCATCCGGCATAAACCCCAGCATTTCTTCTCCGTAGGGCGCAGTCTCAAAAATCGTTTTGCCCAGATATTTATTCCGATCCCAGTTTTGTGAGCCCAACTTCTCCAGTAATCTGATATCCCAACCTAATGGATAAAATCCCCAGGGTTTGGTTTCGACGTTATTCCAGAACATGGCTTCCTGCCCTTTGCCGGCAGTCCAGGCATTTTTGCAGGCAACGGTGCACGTCTGGCAGGCGATGCATTTATTGGTATCAAATAGCCAGGTTACCTGCTTATCAGGTCTGGTTTCAGGATATTTATATTCCATCGTTCGATTCAATTGCCAATTATAGACTTTGTGCATTAAAACTTCCTCCGAAATAATACGTTACATCTTATGCTGTGAGCTCCCAATTGCTGATTTTTTTCCAACAAACGATTAAAGCTGAACTGTCTGAACACAATACCACAACTCGTCTCAAGAGATAAAACCTCCGAGTATAAATTTTTTAACAGCGTCGGTTTCATAAGTTGGTCTCAATCCTAATCGAGCCGGACGCCAGAGTTTGTTACCATTATACCCGCCATCTTCAGCCTTGGTAAATTTAACAAAACTGTCTCTTGGGGCGCCATTGGGGCAATGAACATCAGGCGCGAATCCTTTGCCGATCTCCGGACCAATCGTATTTTTTCGCACCAGAGATTCGGTCATGAGTGTAGGGCGCAACCAACCTCGGGTGCAGCTCTGGTGTGAGCCGAAACGGTACATTGCCTGATAGCCGGTTCTCGGATTTTTTGCCAACCCATCAGCATTGTTTAAATGTCCTTCTACCGAGCCATAAGTGGCGCCATACATGTGAAACCATGACCGGCTGATGGTCGGTGGAATACCCAGATAATAGCGAGCCCGTAACATAAGCCGGGACATTCTGTATTCTTCACTGCCTTTTTTCTTTTCACCTCGATAGGGCCGATCCTCAGGATCCGCGTCCACCCAGACATAATCACCATCTTCAATCCCCAATGCTTTCGCATCGTCAGGATTAATGTCGACAAATCCTTCTCCGACCCAGGGTGAGCGCTTATCACGACGAAACGGATCGCCAAACGGACCGAACCACATGGCGATAATATCAATATCCACCGGCATCGTATGCGAGGCATGGCGATATTTTGGTGTGATATAAACATGGGTGAATCCATCTTTCCGAAGTGGATGTTCGGATTTAAGCAACGCGTCGGCAGTTAACACTACATTTCTGACCTGTCTTAACTCTCCTGATTTATTGTCCCGGTCCAGATTATATTTTTCCGGACCAAAGGGGCGGATTGCCGGATGTGGCTTGGCTACAATTACATTGGGTTCATAAACAGTTCCATCAATTGTCTCTCTATAAACCGGCAGATTTTCACCATATTCGATAAACTCGTCCTCTTCACGGTAAAATTCGAGACGTCCGGTTTTATTGTACCACTGTTTACTTTCGTTTGCTTGCTCCCAGCCAACAATTTTGGGGTAAGTTCGGCTCATCAACAGGGCTGGAATCCCTTGTTTCGCTTTTTCTTCCAGCTCTTTTACATTGAATCCTTTTGCCATCGACGAATTATCCATTATCCGCTGCAGATAAACATCTACTTTAAAGTCATGGACAAATTTCCAATAATCATAAAACCGCTGATCATTAACTATTTTCGCCAGAGCAGCGCTGAGACCGGAAAAAATTTCAATATCGCTGCGGGTATCGTGTAGTCGCTTTAAAGGTGAAACCGGGAACATTTGCAAAAACGGATTGGTTACTGAAGCGGTGGCATCAGGATGTTTAAATTCCGCCCATGAATCAACCGGGAAAACAATATCGGCATATTCACAGGACGCTGTCCACCACCATTCGCTGACTGCCATCATTTCAATTTTTGGCAGAATATTAATCACCATATCATAGTGACCTTTCAGGTTGCCAAATATCGAGTTGGCGTTACAAAACATAAGTGATTTGGTGGGTGTTGGTGTATGTGATTTGCCGGTAAAATTTTTATTTCCGATTTTAAGCGGCTTGTCGCCATGGTTATAATAATGTGCAGATTCAAATTTAAAATATTGTTTAACTTTTGAGGTTTTATTCTCATCCAGTTCGATGTTAAACGGATCTTCGGCAATGTACTTTCCCATTCCATCGTAGTATGCAGCGCGGTAATTTCCGGCAAAGCTTCCCACGTTCCCGCTGTGAGTGCCAATATTTTTTGTCAGAGCGCACACTAACAGGATCGCCCTGTCTTTCAAGTCGCTATTAAAAAATTGATTGGGTCCCATGCCAACTGCGATCAAAGTTTGTCCTGCATTAGCTGCTATTTCGCGGGCGAAACTTTCAATGGCTTCGATGGGCGCCCAGGTTAATTTAGAGACAGTCTCTGGTGTAAAGTTTTCATCAAGATATTTATAAATGAGACTATAAACCGTGGTTAGTTTAACTTTTTCACCTTTGATTTCAACTTCAAATTCACCCTCTAACTCCGGTTTAGTCTCATTTGACTTAAAATACGCTCCCACCTCATCACGAGTCAATGCGACAGGCGCTGCTTTAGTTTTATCCCAGATTACAAAGTTGCCCCATTCATCAAGCAACTGTTGCGAGATGCATTGTTTGGCAGCGGCGTTTATTCCGGCAGGCGCTTTTTCCCCGGTTTTGAGGACAATGGTATCTCGCCTATCTCTTGCTGCATGAAAATCTGGAAAGATTTCTTCAGCGCGGACGAGTTTTAAAGAATCAGTTCTGACTAACAATGGAAGATCTGTGTTTTTATAAACATAATCTTCATCAAATAATTTTTCTTTCATGATAACATAAGCCAACCCCAGAGCAAAGGCTGTATCTGAAGCCGGGCGAATAATGATAACATCATCGGATTTTGAAGCCACCGACGAATATTCTACTGTGACCGAAACAATCCGTGCACCTTTGACTCTGGCTTCGGTTAACCAGTGCGCATCCGGCATTTTTGTTGAAATCCAATTCATGCCCCAGGGAACTATTAATTTTGCATTTTCAGCGCAAACCAGATCGAAATCGATTGTCTGCTGTCCGGTAACCATAGGATGCCCCGGCGGTAAATCGGTGTGCCAGGTATAATTATCAAATCCCCTGGCGCCCAACGCCTGATCAGCAGATACCTTTCGGATGTGGGAATCCAACAATGCCAGCGAATTGGCAAAACGATACATACCAAACACCCGCGTGATCCCCAGCAATGGCATACCGCCGCGGAATTTCATGGCTTGTGTGCCGGCTCCTTGCATGGCTTCGATCACTTCAGGCTCGTAACCTTGCTGATGCAGCAAGCTTTTGCCCCTGTCGCCGCTGTAGGTCGTGGCAATATTGATCATGGCTTTGGCTGAATAATGAAACAGCTCGTCCCAACTGACCCGTACAAAATTTTCTTTGCCGCGCTGCAAATATGCGCTGGGCATCTTCCCATCAGTCTCGCGGGGGAAGCCATCCTCGATCCATTTTTTAAACCCTGCCCTGATCATGGGGTATTTCACACGCCTCGGTCCATAGACCCGGCGATTCAATGCCAGTCCTTTGTTGCAGAGACGGGGCTCCCATCTCGCCGAAGCCTGGTTGCCATAAATATCGCTGGCTTTGCTATAACCGTAACTCGGTCCGATGCGAGTAATGACATTATTTTTCACAAAAGCTTTGAGTAAACAATTGTGGGTATCATTGGGTGCGCATAAAAAATGATAGGTAAAATCGTGACCAAATTGACTGCGGTAAATTTTTTCCCAGTTACGTTTCGGATAAAAATCTAAAGGATTGTCAATTTCATCGACAAATTTCAAGGTTGCTAACAAGGGTTCACTCAGTGCTAACCCTGCCAGTGTTGTCAGTGATGATTTGATAAATTGCTTGCGTGAAATTTTTTGCACGTGATCCTCCCTGCTTGATAACACCATGTGACGTTTTAGTTCAGTAACTAATTAAGCGGCGCATTCAACACAGCATCAATCCCATCCTGCCTTTACGCCATAACTGCTTCAATGGCTTTAATTTCAGGCACATATTGTCGTAATGTATGCTTGATGTCTTCCTGGAAACTTTTCTGTGCGCTGTAATTGGCAGCGCAGGGACCTTTCAGGCGTAACCAGACGCTCCCATCAGCGCTTACATACAGCAATTCTGCATTCGCACCAACTGATTGCAGTGTTCGCTGGATTTCGGCGACCGCCTGTTCAATTTTTTCTTTCATGGCTGATCAACTCCCTTCTATCGATAACGAAAAAAAATTACAGAACTATATTTTGAATCATCTTTCATGTCACGCACAATTAATCAATATTTACTCCCGATATAATCTTGAAAATATTTGATCTCAACCCGGACGCCATTCAACTGGGCGTTGATGACATCGCCAATGGAGATGATGCCAACTAATCGCTTGTTACCGATTATCGGCAAATGCCTGATCCGATTTTCAGTCATGACGTGCTCGACATAATCCAGATCATCATCAGGATCGCCGATGATGACGTCTTTGGTCATAATGTCCTTTACCTTCGCGGTGGAGCCGTAGCGTTTTTGATTCTCAATGAGAATATCGCGCTCACTGACAATTCCGACAATTTTACCGTCGCTATTCAGCACAATTAATGCACCAATTCGATGCTTTGCCAGCGTATTAATGGCGTCATAAACGGTTTTTTCCGCCCCAATTGTGATAACTTCAGGACCTTTTGCAGATAAAATGTCTTTCACTTTCATTGGTCATACCCCTTTAGTTCGTGATGCAGTTTCAACGTTTAAATTGCCAGATGACCTCGTCAGAGTCATATTTGTAAACAGTTGTATCGATTTAAACATAACAATAATTGTATAAGATTTCAGACTATTTTATCTTGTTATATTTAAAAAAAAATTCAAGTCCGTTTATAAATTATTTTCTGCCAGCACATCTTTATGGAAATCCACCAAACTCCGATCATCGGAAATAATATACTCCAATTTTGCTTTACAACCTGGCAGCGCCTTTGAGGTAAAAATTTGCGCCACTTTTTTCTTTCGTTCCGATTTTAACGCATCAATGCAAAACAGATAACTCACCATTGTATCCGTTGCCATTTCGACCAGACGTCGTGAATGAAATTCCTGGTAAGATTTTTCCATCAATTGCTTAATGTAAGAAACGGCGGTTTCGAGATAGATTCGCATTTGTTGAGCTTTATTAAAAATATCGGCAATTGGTAAGAAATCGTGATTGGCTTCATAGTCACCCAACCGCTCAAAGATCACCCCAGTAACGACTCCCCCAATGGCTGCTATCACCTGAAGCTGAGTAGTCCCCTCATAAATATTGGTGATGCGGGCGTCTCGGGCATGGCGTTCCACATTAAATTCTTTCATGTAACCTGTGCCGCCGTGAATTTGAACTGCATCGTAACAAACTTTATTGCTCATTTCCGTAGTGTAGGCTTTGAGGGTGGGTGTAAAAAGAGCTGCGTATTTGGTATATCGCTGAAGCTCCTCCTGCAAATCCGCCTTGCGCTCGGGATGTCGTTCGATAATATCTTCCAGTCCATCCTTTATATCAACAATACGCGCCGTTTCATAAAGCAAAGTACGTCCAGCCTCGATGGAAATTTTCATATCGGTCAGCATTTCATACACTGCTGTGAACTCATAAATCGGTTTTTTAAACTGGATACGTTTTTTTGCATAAGCATCAGCTTCGCGATAAGCTGCCTCGGCGATGCCAATTGCCTGCGCCGATACAGCCAGCCGGGCTCCGTTTAACAGCGATAACGTATATTTGATAAGCCCAAGCTTACGTTGTCCGAGCAGTTCAGCTTCAGCATCGTTGAACTGAAGTTCGCAGGTGGGTGATCCGTGAATTCCCAGCTTATGTTCGATGCGGCGAATGCGCATGTTTTCGTCTCGCTCGTAGATAAACAGGGATATTCCGCGACCGCCAGCAATATTTTCTTCGGAGCGCGCCATTACCAATGACAACTGGGCGCAGCCATTAGTGATAAATCGCTTGACCCCATTTAACAACCAGCTACCATTTTTCTGCCTGGCAGAGAGCGCTACTGCCTGTAGATCAGAGCCAGCATCGGGTTCGGTCAGCGCCATCGAACCCAGTACTTCACCACTGCAAAACCGAGGCAGATAACGCTGCCTTTGATCTTCAGAGCCAAATTTGTAAATGGTATCAGAAATCTCTTGCAAACCGAAAATATTCATTACTGAGGCGTCGGCGCGGGAAATAATTTCAATGGCAACGGAATAGATGGTTTTCGGCATATTTAAACCACCATATTGTCGCGGTAGGGTGAATCCCATCAATTCCGATTTTTTCAATCGGTCGATAGCTTCCCTGACGCCGCTGGCATAATGGACCTCACCATCAATGAGTTGTGCTCCTTCAATGTCCACCTCAGCGGCGCGAGGCGCGACGAATTCCCCAGCAATCTCACCGACTATTTCCAGCACCCGATCATAATTGTCCATGGCATCTTCAACATCTTTCGGGGCTTCCAGATATTTGTCTTTTTCTGCAAACTCAGTTTCTTTTAATCGAATCACCCGTTCAAGATTCATATTTTTTATGTGAAAATGAATATCATGATTATCTCGGTAAAAATTCGACAAGATCAACCTCCAACTTTTTCAATTAAGCTGAAAATTTGGGTTAGCTTTTTGTTTTATAGGCTTTAATCATTTTTGGAATCACATCATTCACATCGCCAACGATACCGTAATGCGCGATTTCAAATATCGGGGCGTCAGGATCGGTATTAATGGCAATAATTCGTTTGGAGTGATCCATTCCCGCCCGATGCTGGATCTGTCCTGAAATAGCGCAGGCAATATATAAATTCGGCCGAACTGTTGTACCTGTCTGGCCGACCTGATGCGCTTTAGTCAATAAACCAGCATCGACCGCAGCCCGGGATGCTCCGAGTTCCGCTCCCAATACTCTTGCTAACTGCTTCACCAGCGCCAGAGCATTCGGGGAGGCAACGCCCATTCCTGCCGAAACAATAATCCGCGCCGCTTTCAGATTGACGGTCTTTTCCTGGCGCACGACTTCAATCACTTCAGTGGGGAAATCAGCGTCAGTGAGTCCACATTTTTCTTCGATAATCTGAACCGTCTTGGTCGTATCAGGTTCAGCCATTTTCATAACACCTTCGCGGATAGTCGCCATGCTGGGAAAACTTTCTGGTGAAACAATGGTGGCAATGATATTGCCACCGAACGCGGGACGAATTTGCATCAGTGTATTTTTCCACACTTTCCCTTTGGATTGGTAATCATCGATCTGCAAGTCGGTGCAGTCAGCGGTCAAACCACATCTGAGCGCCGACGCAACGCGGGGCGCCACGTCCCGGCCTGTGGTTGTCGCTCCGAATAACACAATTTGGGGTCGCTGCTTTTTGATGATAGTTACAATCGATTTCTCATAAGCGATCGAGCTAAAATGTGTCAGTCGTTTATCGTCAATATAAAATACTTTGTCACACCCATAGTGCCCCAGCATGGCAAGATCATGTTTCAGGTTATGTCCGATGGCAATCGCTTCGACAGGGACGTTAAGCCTGGTAGCCAGCTCCGATGCTTTGCCAATCAGTTCCAAACTGACGTCAGCCCATCGGCGGTCATTTTGTTCAATAAATACCATGACGCTGTTTCGATTCATCAAATGCTCCTAACCAATGATATGGTCATCGATTAATTCTTTCACCAGGTTGTTGATGCCTATTTCAGTATTTGGTATAATTTTCGTATCTTCGACTGTGAGTATAATATTCTGGATTTTCTTCACTTTGGTCGGTGAGCCTGACAGACCGCACTGCTGCGGATCGGCGTTAATGTCTTCGACGTTCCACTCTTTAATGAAACCGTTCAATTCAGAGGGTTGGAAATTCAAATACGCTTCATCATAAGAGATATTTTTTCGACTGGCGATATTTTTAAATGCCATCACCCGTTTAGCGCCCGGCGAACGCGGCTCATTTGCCTCAGCGACAATGGTAAGTAGGATGGGTAAGCAGCTGCGGACGATTTCATAACCGTCATCAGTCATACGACGGACTGTTATGTTGGATTGGTCCAGGCTGATGATTTCCGATACGCAGGTAAACTGATTGATGCCCAATTTTTCGGCTGTCTGCGGCCCACCTGTGCGGTGTCGCCATCGATTGCCTGTCTGCCGCACAAAATCAGATCGTAATCTCCTACGGTCTCAATCGCACATTTCAGCGCATAAGAAGTTGCCAGCGTATCAGCCGCCGCAAACCTGCGATCCGAAACCAGAATCACATCATCTGCGCCGCGATAAAGACACTCTTTCAGCGCATCGACGGCTTTTGGTGGCCCCATAGTAATGACAGTGATCTTTCCCCCGGTGGTCTCTTTTATTTTCAATGCTTCTTCCAGGGCGTTCAAATCTTCAGGATTGACAATGGCAGGCAATGCCAGACGATTCACCGTTCCATCGGATTTCATGGTGTCACCTGTGACATGATGGGTGTCAGGAACCTGCTTGATTAGTACAATCATTTTTAAAGGCATGGGATTCCCTGCTCATAGTAAATCTGATAAATACTCATTACCGAATGTCAACTGTTTCACTTTTTTTTCCAGCTTCGCCAGTTATTCACTTTCAATTATTCTCTGTTAAATATTCCAGTATTAGTCTGCTTTCCTTCTCGGTGAGGTTTATATTTTGGCCATACTTTTCGACAAACAACTCCCAACTACTATCGGAATATTTATTAGGATTTATAAGAGAATGACAGGAACGGCATCGGGCACGGTATAACCTTTCGCCCTCGGTCATTGTTTTCTGGCTCAGACTCCCAGCACATCCAATACAGATAAAAAGAATCCAGCAGCCAACGGTTAACACGATATTTGTCTTCATAAATTTGGTTTGCCTTAAAATGTCATATTGAAAAATTCAATCAAAGATGGATTCCCAATAGAGCACGAATTCTGAAATCATTACTTTTATCAGTTATCCCCAATCCAGCGCCAACTGTATACCATAATTTACCCGAGGCAAATGAAATTGTGGGACCCATGTAGTGATTGGCTTCATCACCAGACTTAAAATTGCCAAATAGCTCCATTCCCAATTTAAATGCTGGGGCAAATTCATAACTGGCGCCAAAAGTATATTCCGACTCAAACTCTGATTCCCTGCCGCCGAATTCAAAACCCTCGATAAAGTTGAACGCCATGTTCAGAGCACCGATGTCCCTGGCTAAAATAATCTTCCCTTCCAGTTTATTAGGCGCTTTGAGATCGGCATATCGTTTATATTCAAAATATAGCAGTGGATCGAATAACAGAGCTCCTGCCTCAAACAGTCGATAACGGGTTCTCAGTTGAAAAGCGCTATATTTAAAACTCCCGCCATTTTTTTGCTCGAAAATCTGGTAGATCGAAATATCCCAACGGTCGGTAATACCAAATTCCACTTCCAACCGTTGCTCCCAGCTATGAATATCCTTTTCAGCAACATCAGGAAGTTTCAGCGTCAGGTAGTGTTCTATTTCAGCCATTCCTTTTGGCATGGTAAGATATTCATAAGTCCAGACATAACTGCGGCGGTCAGCAAATAATGGCTGGCTCATGAAAAACAAGACAATAACTATTATGATCCCATAAATATATAAGCTATGAGCTATTGCTCCTGATTGAATTCTTTCTCTCATTTCATTCTCCTTATCAAATTTTCCGATTCTCATTAAATAAAAATAATTTGATCTTTTTCTGTCTCAGTCAGAAAAGTTGTCAATCCCATACTGGCATCAACCTCTTCAATTAGTTCATTTCGGGTGACATTCATCAAAGCTGACGCATCGATAAAGTTTTGCGCCGAGATTTTAGCTTGAGTTATTAATTCACAAAACTTTTCCAGATGTCCCGGTTCGATTTTTTGTTTAATGATCTTTATATTTTATTACAGATCTAATCTTGCATTTTTTTGCAAGAGGGTTTTAGAGCAATTTTAAATATTAGTTACACCAATTAGACCAACAATTCTATTAACCTTACAAATAAAAAAAAATAATTTGTTAAAATTTGTGGCTCAAAATATTATTGCAGTTCAATGCGCTATAGTATTACAGGTTAAATTTTTGTTTTTTGGAAAAAAAATCTTCTAGAGATTCTTTTCATTTTTAATTTTACATTTTTAATTTTTAATTGCAGCTTGCTGCGCTATGATCTTCCGCCTCTGTCACAACCCATCCTTGATCCGGCGATGATCTTCTCGAAATTCTTCAAGCACGTTTAGTTTTGCCACTTCAAACACCTCCTCGATTCAAAGTTTTTGTAAATTCACGATCCAATCTTTGGGACCCTGTTGCTGATATTCCCAGTGGTATTTTCCCGTATATTCCGCTTCAAATTGATAGTGCAGCGGCTTTGGATCATGATCGTTAATGATCTTTAATACTTCTCCTGATTTTAAATCATCCCACATCTGGAAAATCTTTTCGTGCCTCTCAAACGGCGGCATGGCTCTTAAATCCAACGTCGTTACCTGTACTTCCATGATTTCAGCTCCTCTAATATTTAGATTTAATTTCTTTATCCCTGGGGTGTAAAACAGCAGTAACCAATCTTATCATTTTCCCGTTTAATTTCCTGCCATTCATCTTCATTCAAGACTTGCAGGGCGATCTGGTAGAGAATATTATCCTCTTTGAAAATATGACTATCCAGCTCTTTTACCAGGTAGGCCCCTGCACTAAGAACCTCTTTTTTGAAATCGTTAAAGTTATAGTCCGAATGATTGGAAGCCAGTTTGAACAATTCCTGTTTTCTTTTTCTAAATTCATCATGATCCATCTTCATAATATCAGGCGGTTCAACGATGTCATGGGCTCTCAGACTGGGAAATAAAACTTCTTCCTCGCGCTGGTGGTGATTTTCGGCTTCTACCAAATGATGGGCAACTTCCTTTAATTCATCCAGGTCACTATCCATTGCTGCAAAATCATGCATCTGTTTCAATCGCTCAATCAATGAACCCAATTTCTGCAAATTTTCGAGGATTATTTTATGTTCTTCCATTAGCGTATGGATGGGATGGGGTGGCTGGACTTCAATTCGTTTGGACACCAGGCTGTCCTTCAGAACCTCCAGGTGAATATCGCACAAACTTCTCCTGATCTCCTTGTGGGAAACACCCTATCGAATCAATTCCTGTTCGATTAGTCCCAGGCTCCTCGCATCGACTGTCTGGAGCAGGCTCTTGGCTTCTGCTTTGGTTTTCTCAGATATATCCCCTTGTTTCAGTTGCTGCAATAGTTTCTTAAATTGTTCTTTCTTTTCACCCTCTGCAGCGTGGACACGCTTAACATTCAATATCCATTCGTCAGGTCCTTCTTTTTCATACGATAGATCGAATTCTTCCCGCGCCTTTAACATATAAACCAATGGCACGGGATTGAATTCCACAATAATCCTTAATGTTTGTCCGTCTTTAATTTCTTCGAGAGCTGGGAACAGGATGTTTTCTCTTTCACCATGCCCCAATCCTTTTACATCGAGTGTGTTAACTGCATTCATTTTATTTACTCCAATTTTTCAATAATTAGCCAATTATCAATTTCTTTTTGATCGATTAATATATTTTTTACTCTCTCCATCCAGAGATTCTGAAATTCGTTCCGCTCGTTTTCATTTGCAACTTCCCAGAGCACCTTTGGCATAAGCTCGGCGAGTTTCTCCGCTTTGCCCTGTGGAACAGGAATGTTCTGAGGGTAGAATTTTACAAGCATACCTTGATTATTATCGATTCGTCTGAACTCGAAGCACATCGCCTCAGGATCGATTTTTTGAGGGGTAAATTTTAGCAAATCTTTGCGCCTGAATTTATGTCCCAACCCACTAAAACCAGACGCCGGCGCGGCGCCAGTGAGCAGGTTGAACACTTGACCTATAACGCCATAAACGCCCTCGTCCTGTTCGCCATAAATTGTTATCGAAATATCTCCCCGAATTGGTGTTTTACCGGGAAATAGTTTTTCCAACGCCTTCTTGCAGCAAACAAATGCGCCAGCCGTTGTGGGACAGGCGTGTCCAGCCATTTTCACCACATCGATATAAGAATAGCTTAAAGCGGGGTTCCCATTATTAAATGCACCTAATGTTTCCGCCAGCGGTTCAAACATTTCGATCGGTTCAATCTGATAAAGAAAATCCTTAAAAATTTCTCTATTAACCCGATTTATCTTTTTACTTACCAAATCAAATTTAGACATTGATAACTCGTTTGACGTTAGGAACCATTTCTTTAATCGTTCGTTCCACACCTTCGGTTAAGGTCATTTGACTCATGGGACAACCGGCGCAGGCGCCCGTCAGTCGCACCAGGACCTCACCCTGATCATTCACGTCCAATAAATCAATATCACCGCCATCAGCCTGTAAAGCTGGGCGGATATGCTTGAGCGCTTGTTCAATTTTTTCTTT
>DSAU01000112.1 GCA_011046315.1 bacterium | reverse complement strand
GCACATTTTTTTAAATGCTGCCCGATTTGGCGTTGCTCTTTTTCTGGCAGGTCATGATCCAGATAGCGCAATAATTTTTTTTGAACGAATCGATGTTTCATTTCATTTTTCCCTTTAGCTTTAAGACACCCATCAGGCAAAATACTTGCGGTTTAAATTTTATTTTTTCAATAGAGGAATCAATTTCGCAGCAAGGTTTTCTTTGGCACGGTGTAACAATGATTCAACAGCGGAAAGGCTGACTTTCATTACTTTAGCGATCTCGTCGTAAGAGAGGTTCTCGTAGCGATGCAACACCAGCGCGGATTTTTGCCGCGCCGGCAACTTCTGTATCGCCTGCTGCACGATGCGCTCAGTTTCCTGGGTTTCAACTTGCCAGTCTGGCCTGTCGTCGGAAAGTGGCTGGTCTTTGCTTTCTTCCTGAAACAGAAAATCCAGCGATACCCAGGATACCAGTTTTTTTCGGCGCTCCCGATTCAGGCAGGTGTTCACGGCAATGCGGAAAATCCAGGACGACAATTTGGCATCGCCTTTAAACCTGCTGATAGAATGATGAATCTTTAAAAACACATCCTGCGCGGCATCATCAGCGTCTTCACGATTTCCCGTCATGCGATAACAGACATTGAAGACCAGCTCGCGATACTGATGGTAAATTTTTTGAAAATTTATGCTGTCATCCTGTTGGTGATTTATCGTCAATCTTTTTCATCCTTTGTATGAAATAATTATGTTGCAATTGTTAACACGCTATGTATCTGTTAGCTGGTAAATTATACCGCGATAAATCGTAGTGCTGGTTCAACCACTACTACCTTGAACTAATACCAAGCTTGAGCATCGTGTTATGAGCAAAAGCAAATAGCACTTAACCGCGTCAGCGGCTTCCAAAATAATGAAGAAATGATCGTTGCTGAGTAGTTGCAAAAAAAATAATTATTATGTCTATAATCATTCTGTCAATTGAAAAAATTGTTCAATTGACGATCAGCCCTTTTTAAAACATACTGAAACTGGCTGAACAGAAACCAGTTTTTTATTGTATGTCAAGCAAACATTTACAAGAGAGTGATAATTCAGTTGTTGGCTAATAGAATCTGCCAACTGGCGGATTCAAAATTTTTACAATACTATATTCCACCCAGATAAATCAGGGGTTAATTTAAAATTTTTATTGCACTTTTGGGTCAATGTCAATTCACTTTGCGGAAGATCAATTTCACTGTTAAATCACCAGCAGGCTAATTTTAATGTTCAGATGTGGATTTTGAATATGGCGTTGAAATCAACAGCTTGTCTATTATTACATTGTCGGATTTTCCGGCAGGTTATGAGGGATTATTACAACTGGCTCCTCAATCACCCGCATCGACTCCCATTTTCCTCCTAAAAAGCGAATATAGAAAATGATTCCTAATATCACAATATAACCGGTGAGAAATATCCAGGTTGTAATAAGCCCCCAGCGATAGACCACTGTAGCGAAATAGGTCGGAATAATCATCACGATCCAGGACAGCGCAACGCTGGTGAACATCACAAAACGGGTATCCCCTGCTCCGCGTAGTGCATTGGAGAAAATAATGTTTAGGGTATCGAATAACGAATAGAATGCCACAAACTTTAGCAGCTGAATCGTTATTGATGTGACTTCACGAAATTGCAGCGGATCCGCCTTAGCCGCAAAAGGCAATAAATAAAGTGTCGGAAATAAGACATACGTTAATGCAATCGATCCCATGTATAAAATTGTAATATGCAGAGCGGAATATGTGCCGTATCGCGCCAGTTTTGGTCGGTTCTCTCCCAGCCGCTGACCCACGATAATTTCCACCGCGATTCCCAATCCCACCATCGGCATAAAGGCGATGGAATTGATATTAAAAGTGATATTGGTTGCTGCAAGCGTGATAGCGCCAAACCGTCCGACCAGCAAAATAAACAGGGTAAATCCCAACAGATCCAACATAAAATGGACGCCGTTTGGTAATCCGAATCGCATCAATCGTTTGAACTTTTCCCGATCAAAACGCCGGTTGCGCCAGGTGCCATATTTTTGTCTGAACTGAGGCCGCAGCATCAGCAAAAAAATTAAGGTGGCAGTGAAATAGTGAGAAATGACCGTCGCAATGCCAGCCCCTCGAATGCCAAGCTCCGGCAGCCCGAATGACCCAAAAATCAATAAATAATCGCCGACAAGATTGAGCACGGTTCCGGTAAAGTTAACCCACAAGATCGTCCAGGTTTCGCCGCGTCCCGAAAAAAATCCAGCGACCGCCGAATAGATAAAAACTGACGGCGCTCCCAGACAGAGAATTCTAAAATATTGGATCTCCAGTTGTTTGACCGCTGGTTCGTGGTCGATTAAATTAAATATGGGCTGCGCCGCCGGAATAAAAATAAAAAACGAAAAGCCGGTAAAAATTGCAAAATAAATTCCCTGCCAGACCGCAGGCCCGATCTGATGGTTTTGCTTTGCGCCATAGTACTGGGCCACGAATGGATTCACATAAGCGGCAGTGCCAATAAACAGGCACATCAACGTGAACGACAAGATTCCACCGGGCACCGATGCTGCAATTGCTTCAGGCGAATACCAGGTCAAAAACATCCGATCGACAAAATGTTGTAAACTGGTGGAGCCGGTGCTTAAAATGAGCGGCAGCGCAAGCTTCAACACCTCGCGATACCCGCCTTCTCGGTACCAGCGATTTTCTAAAGAGTGACCAATGCGAACAATATTTTTCATGCAACCTTTAACGATTTTGATATAATTGCTTTAAGAGGGGAATTTCGTAAATTTAGCATTAATTATCAAGCAGAATTTTAAAATTATTGTTGCAGCAAACCAATATATTGCATCAAATAATTTATAATTTCCACTTGTTTCTTGACTTTTAAGATTATTTTTCTTATAATAACAAGTTTAAGTTTGATGCTATCAATGTGCAACGGCGTTGGCCAATTGGTATTGAAACAGCGATCCAATCTGATCGTTATTTTTTCTCAAGTGGAACATTACTAATCTGAGCGAATAAAAAAAAGATTCGGATGTCGATTTCTTATACTGAGATAATAATTGAGATTAAACCATGTTCGATCATGCTAACCGATGAGGAGTGATGTATGGCAAGAATTGCGCCCGAAAAAGTGATGGATCTACTTTCGCAACACATGTTAGTCGATGGATTCGATATTATTGTTGATCTGGAAAAAAGTCAGGGTAGTTATTTAGTCGATGCGCGGAATGGTAGAAAGTATCTTGATTTCTTCACCTTTTTCGCGACGCTGCCAGTGGGGATGAACCATGCTAAAATGCGGACAACTGAATTTCAGGAAAAATTATTATGGACAGCAATTAACAAACCGTCCAATTCGGATTTCTATACCACGGAAATGGCTGAATTTGTTGATACCTTTGGCCGGGTCGCCGTACCTGAAACTTTGCCACATTTGTTTTTTATCAGCGGTGGCGCCCTGGCGGTTGAAAATGCTTTAAAAACAGCGTTCGATTGGAAGATCCGCAAAAATTTTGAAAATGGTTTTGACCGTGAATTGGGCAATAAAATTATTCATTTCAGACAGGCATTTCATGGTCGCAGCGGTTACACGCTTTCGATGACCAATACGGCGGATCCGAGAAAGACCAAATACTTTCCGAAATTCGACTGGCCTCGCGTGTTAAATCCAAAAATCACCTTTCCGCTGAATGAGGTTAATTTAGAAAAAGTAAAAAAAGCTGAACAAACCAGTCTGGAACAGATTAAGCAGGCGATCATTGAAAATCCCAACGACATTGCCGCCATTATTATTGAACCGATTCAAGCCGAAGGCGGCGATAATCATTTCCGCAGCGAATTTTTCAAGGCGTTGCGCACAATTGCCGATGAAAATGAGCTGCTGCTCATCTTTGACGAAGTTCAAACCGGAGTCGGCGTAACCGGAAAGATGTGGGCTTACCAGCATTTTGGAATCGAGCCGGATATCATTGCTTTCGGGAAAAAAACCCAGGTCTGCGGTATCATGGCAGGCAAAAAAATTGACGAGGTTGAGAACAATGTGTTTGAGGAATCCAGCCGCATCAACTCCACCTGGGGAGCCAACCTGGTGGATATGGTTCGCAGCCAGTGTTACTTTGAAATCATCGATGAGGAAAAGCTTGTCGAAAACGCCGCGCAAGTTGGGAGCTATTTTTTGGATCAATTGTTGAAGGTGCAGGATAAATATGACGAGCTGATTAGCAATACACGCGGTCGTGGTTTGTTTATTGCCTTTGATTTGCCTGATGAACAGTCGCGTGATCAATTTATGCAAGATGCGAAAAATAACGGGATGTTGGTTCTCAAATGCGGAGAAAAATCGATCCGTTTTCGCCCTTCGCTTAATACGACTCGAGAAGAGATTGATGAGGCGATTACAATCATTAATCAAACTTTAACATCATCACTACCAAAACCAAAAATGAGCCGCCCTGTTGGCCAATGGGAACTTTAGCCATTTTGAAACCAAATAAAAGCGGAAAGCTTTTTTTAGTCAGTACCCCTATCGGAAACTTAAAAGACATTTCGCTTCGGGCGATTGAAGTGTTAAAACAAGTTGATTTGATCGCAGCCGAGGATACGCGGCGCGCTGCAATTCTGTTAAAACATTATCAAATCGGAACTGCGACGACCAGCTTTTTTGATTTTAACAAAGAAAAAAAGACTCCGCTCTTAATTCAAAAACTCAGAGAGCGTCAAGCCATCGCATTAATTTCTGATGCCGGGACGCCGGGTATTTCAGATCCGGCTTTTTACCTGGTACGTGCAGCAATTCGCGAGGGGATTGATGTGGAAGCCGTTCCCGGCGCAACCGCGTTTGTTCCGGCGCTGATTGTTTCGGGTCTGCCCACCGATCGCTTTGTTTTTGAGGGCTTTCTTCCGGTTAAAAAAGGACGGCTAACCCGCCTGATGGAACTGGCTGGTGAAAAACGAACGATCATTATTTATGAATCTCCGCGGCGTGTCATTAAAACCCTGACCCAGCTTGTTCAACATCTGGGCAACCGACACATTTGTATTGCCAGGGAGATTACCAAAAAATTTGAACAAATTTATCGCGGTGAAATAAATGAATTGCTGGACAATCCGGAAATATTAAAGCTGAAAGGGGAATTTGTGATAGTGATCGAAGGCAATAAGACTAATCGCTGTAATGCAATCAGCGCTAAGATCAAAACGTAAACAACCCAAAACAGTTGTAAATAGTAATGCTTTTATTAAAATAAATTATAAAAAACCATCATTCGATGGGGAAGGTGTGAATTGAAGGTAAACTTATTGCCTGATTGGATAAAAAATTGGTATTTAAATCTGATCCGGCCGGTTATCAACTTTTTCATCAAATACAATCTCAATCCAAACCATTTCACCACGCTGGGATTAATTTTGAGTATTCCTGTGGCGATACTTTTTGCCAATGGTTATCTCAGACTTGCCGGCGCGTTAATGCTGCTCGGTGGAACCTTTGATATCATCGATGGCAAGGTTGCCCGGGCCACCAATCGGGTAACCAAATTTGGCGCGCTATATGATTCTACGCTCGACCGTTATTCAGAGGTGATGATTTTTTTCGGTTTGGTCTACTATTTTATCATTGAATGGAACAAAACCGGCTCCAGCGCAGATCTCATTACCGCAGTCGGAGTCGCGGTTGCTATTGGCGGATCGGTGATGACCAGTTACGTTCGGGCGCGAGCCGAGGGTTTGGGATTGGAGTGTAAAGTTGGGATCATGCAGCGCTCGGAGCGGGTGGTTTTTATCGCGTTCGGTGCGATATTTCATCATGTGACGCTGATAATCGCCATCGCTGTGGTTGCCGTTTTAGCCAATATCACAGCAGTGCAACGATTGTACCATATCTGGTCGACAGAACGGGAAAAAGGCGCCCAGTCAATATCTGAACCCAATTAATTAAAGTTTTATTGTCGGAGTTTTGAAAATGTTTGTACAAATTTTGAAATCAAAAATCCATCGGGCTAAAGTGACAGACGCTAATTTAAATTATGACGGCAGCATTACGATTGATAAAGCACTTATGGCAGCGGCGGATTTGCTGCCTTTTGAAAAAGTCCACGTTTTTAATATTAACACCGGCGCTCGCGCCGAAACTTATGTCATCGAAGGTGAAGCCGACTCAGGTACGATTTGTTGCAACGGCGCCCTGGCGCGATTGGCAACGAAAGGCGATTTGTTGATCATCCTTGCTTTTGAATGGTTTGAAAAAGAAAACGCACAATACCACACGCCTAATATTATTCACGTCGATGACAATAACCAAATAGTATAAAGATAACGGTCTATTTTTATGAGGAGGATATGCTGTGAAAAAACCGACAACCATAGAGCAACCAAAAGGAAAATTGGGTGTTTTGTTACCCGGATTGGGAGCAGTTGCAACCACATTTATTGCCGGTGTTGAAGCTGTAAAAAAAGGTATTGCTAAACCGATTGGCTCACTCACGCAAATGGGAAGCATTCGACTGGGAAAACGCCCTGAAAATCGGGTCCCCATGATCAAAGATTTTGTCGAATTGGCAACTTTAGAAGATATTGTTTTTGGCGGCTGGGATATTTTCGAAGATAATGTATATGAAGCCGCGATCAAAGCCGGCGTTTTAGAAAAAGAGCTGTTGAACCAGATTAAACCGGAGATCGAAAACATTCAACCGATGAAGGCTGTCTTTGATTCGCAGTACGTTAAAAAACTGCACGGTACTTATCTGAAGGAGGCGCCAACCAAATACGATCTGGCGCAACTGCTGGTGGAAGATATTCAAAATTTCAAAAAGGTCAACCGACTTGATCGGTTAGTTGCCATCTGGTGCGCCAGTACCGAGGTATTTTTAAACTTGGATCCAGTTCACGCTTCGCTGGATTTGTTTGAAAAAGCCTTGAAAGAAAATCACCCGGCGATCGCACCAAGTATGATTTACGCCTATGCGCTGATTTCCGCCGGCGTTCCGTTTGCCAACGGCGCTCCGAACCTGACGTTGGATATTCCGGCAATGATTGAGTTTGCCAAACAGCAGAACGTTCCCATTGCAGGCAAGGATTTTAAAACCGGACAAACTTTGATGAAAACCCTGCTGGCGCCGGGTTTCAAAGCCAGGATGCTCGGTGTGAGCGGCTGGTTTTCCACTAATATTCTCGGAAATCGAGACGGCGAGGTTCTCGATGATCCGGATTCGTTTAAGACCAAAGAAGTGAGCAAACTCGGTGTGCTCGAGCACATACTACAACCCAATGTCTATCCGGATTTGTACAAAGGCATGTTTCATAAAGTACGCATCAATTATTACCCGCCGCGCGGTGATAACAAAGAGGGCTGGGATAACATCGACATTTTTGGCTGGCTCGGCTATCCCATGCAGATTAAGGTTGATTTTCTGTGCCGCGACAGCATTCTCGCAGCACCCATTGTGCTCGATCTGGCGCTGTTTATGGATTTATCTCAAAGATGCAAATGGCGGGGAATTCAGGAATGGCTATCATTTTATTTTAAAACGCCAATGTGCGCGCCGGAGCTGTATCCGGAACATGACCTGTTTATCCAATTGATAAAATTGAAAAACACACTTCGACATCTGAAAGGCGAAGAGCTCATCACCCATCTGGGAACCGAGTATTACGATTAACAATTTATCAATTATCAACAATAAATTTATTCGACAAACCAACATCATCAGTAACGTTAAATCAAAAAATAACTTAAATTGTGAGTGGCTGGAAATCGATCCTTCCAGCCACTGTTGCAATAATGAAATGCATTGAACCTGTCAGGCTGATAGCAAATGAGGTAGAATGGGGCACGGAAAGCCGCTTGCAAAAATTTTGAAAACATCCATTCCGGCGGTCATCGATCTTTCATCGCAGACAGTTTTTTTTACAATTGAAGCCATATTAATCGGTCGAATCAGCTCGGCGGCATTTGCCGGACAGGGATTGGCGATCCAGATTATCATCGCTTTTCTGACGGTATTGATCACCTTTATCGTGGGTAGTTCTTTGATAATCGCTCGACATATCGGCGCTGACCAACGTCATGAAGCCAACCATGTGTTCAGCCAATCAGTGATGATCAGCGTTGTGATATCAATCGTATTTGCGTTTGTCTGGTATTTCGGCGGTATTTATATTTTCAAGTTTATTGAGGAAGGGGGTTCGTTAGAAGCTCAGCAAGCGGGTATTTCTTATTTGCGCATCATCGCCCTGTTTGCACCGATTATCATCACCAATTTAGTAGCAGTTGGTTGCATTCGAGGCGCCGGCGATACGCATCTGTCGATGGTGGTTAATGTCAGCATCAACTGTTTGAACCTGGTTTTAGCGCCGTTAATGATCTTTGGATGGTTCGGTTTCCCGCGATGGGAGGTTGAAGGCGCTGCTTTTGCGCTTGGGATTTCTCATTCGGTTGGATTTCTGATGACGTTGTACATTATCAGAACCCGAAAATCGGTGCTGTTCCTTTCTTTTAAGGAAATGTCACGGCCGAATTTCAAGACTTTTAAAAAATTGATCAAAACCGGAATCCCTGCAACTGTCGAGCAACTGCTCTGGGCAATTGGATTGCTGATTGTATCGGTGTATGCGGCAATGCTGGGAAAAGATTACCTGGCGGCGCACATGGCTTTTAATAAAATTCAAAATGTACTTTCCATGGCTTATTTGGGATTAAGCATGGGTGCGATGACGCTGATGGGACAGAACCTCGGGGCTGAAAAAAGCGAATTGGCAGAACGAACGGCTCGCACTACCAGTTGGGTCGGATTTGTGTTCTCCATTCTGATTGCGGTTTTTCTGATCGGCTTTACTAAACAAGTTTTGTCAATTTTTGTCCCGGAAAGCGAAGTTCTTCGAATCGGAACCAATGCCATGATTGTGTTTGCGCTGCTTCAAATCCCGAAAGCAGTGGATGGCGTTGTCATCGGAAACCTGAGAGGCGCCGGCGATCTTAAATGGTTGATGCTGATCACTTTTATCGGGGTAATCACGCTGGAAATCGGTTTCAACTGGGTGGTAGCGTTTGTGTTCCAATGGGGCGTTGTCGGTTTGTGGTCAGTACATTTGATCGATGAGATTTTGAGGTTGATGCTAAATTATTGGCGCTTTCGCGGAGGACGCTGGAAAACTATGAAGGTCTGATATGAAAGCTGCGCTGATCACATTTGAAGGAATCGATTTTTGCGGTAAATCAGCTCAAATTGAACAATTGATCCAAAAACTTGAAAAAAAACGAATCGATTATCTGTTGCTTCGAGAACCCGGCGGAACTGTTTTTGCAGAGAAAATCAGGTCGGTACTGTTGACAAAAGAAAACGAAACAATGGATCCGACAACTGAATACCTGCTCTATTCTGCTGCCCGAGCGCAATTGACGCGCAACCGAATCATACCAGCGCTGAAAGCGGGTCAATTGGTGATCTGCGATCGGTTTTTCGACTCCAGCACTGCTTATCAGGGCTATGGCAGAGGAATCGATCTTGATTTTATTCATCAAATAAACAAATTCGCTACCGCAGGAATAAATCCGGACCTGACAATTCTTATCGACATCGATCTTAAGGAAATGGAATGCAGAAAACAAAAGCTATCCAAACAGCTCGATCGAATGGAAGACCAGAAGTCGAATTTTTTCCGACAGGTTCGTAGCGGCTATTTAACAATCGCCCGGCAGGAACCGGAACGATTCCGCGTGCTTAATGGTAAAAGAACCGTTAGCGCCATTGCTGAAGAAGTTTGGCAGCAAGTACAAGCTTTTCTCTGATGAACCCTTGTGATTTGATTTCAAAATAAATTTTCCATAAACTCCTCAAGGAGGAATGAACATGAGACATAAAAAACATTTTTTGCTGCTGGTTTTCATCATCGTCATTGCCAGCACTACGATTTTTGGTGGCTGGATCGCCAATGAGACCCAAACTGCCAAACCGGATTATTATTTCCAGATAGAAAAAAACATCGCGCTTTTTGGAAAAATCTATGAAGAGATCACCAAACGTTATGTCGAAGTAATTGATCCGGAAAAATTTATGAAAGCCGGTATTGACGGCATGCTACGAACGCTCGATCCCTATACCATTTATATTGAACATGAAGGCGAGGGCAGTTTTGATCTGAAATTACTCACCACCGGTAAGTACGGTGGAGTCGGGATGCGCATCGCCAAGCGGGAGGGCTGGCCCACAGTTGTGGAGCCGCCATTTGAGGGAACACCCGCTGCCCGAGCCGGAATTCGAGAAGGGGACAAAATCATTGAAATTGATGGTAACTCCACCAAAGACTTAACCATCACAGAAACCGCTCAGGCATTGCGCGGCGAAATCGGCACACCCGTCAATATCCAAATTCGTCGTTATGGCGTGGAAACGCCGCTATCCTACCGTTTGATTCGCGCTGAAATTAAAATAAGTGACATCGCCTATTCCGGATTTGTTGATGACAAAATTGGCTATATTCGATTGAGCGCATTCACCCGAATGGCAAGCAGCCAATTGCGAGACTCAATTGCTGTGCTAAAAAATCAGGGGATGGAAGCGCTGATTCTGGATTTGCGAAGCAATCCGGGAGGATTGCTCGAGTCAGCGGTTGAGGTCGCTGAAAATTTTATCAGTGAAGGAAAACTAATAGTTTCCAAGCGAGGACGGTTTTCCACCTCGGATAAAGACTATTATTCGCGAAAGCAACCGATCTGGCCTGATCAGCCATTGATCATCCTCGTCAACGGTTACAGCGCTTCAGCCTCGGAAATTGTCGCCGGAGCGATTCAGGATCATGATCGGGGAATTATTGTCGGCAGCCAGACTTTTGGCAAGGGATTGGTCCAGACTGTAATCCCGGTATCACGCGACGGCTCTTCGTTAAAAATCACTTCAGAAATGTATTATTTACCCACCGGCAGACTCATCCAAAAGCCGGATTTTATCCGTTCTAAAAATGTACTGTGGGGAGAAAGCGCCCAACAAGACTCGCTACAGAAGGAAAAATTTTTCTCAACCGCTTCCAACCGTCAGGTCAAAGGTAATGGCGGCATCACACCGGATATTATGGTTGAACATGAAAAAATCAGTCCGATCATCGCCCATTTGATTATGAAATCAATGTTTTTCAACTATGCCCTGGAATATGCCTCAAAACACGCCGAATTAGGCAGGGACTTTGAAATTAGCGATTCGATTGTGGCTGATTTTAAAAAATTTTTAGAGGAGAAAAATTTTAGCTATAAAACCCAGTCTGAAAATCAAATTGATGAACTTGAAAAAACCATTAAGCAGGAACAATACTATGAGGCAGCTCTTCCATGTTTTGAGCAGTTGAAAAACACAGTATTATCGGCAAAAGCCAATGATTTTGAAAACAACCTCGAAGAAATCAAGCGAAATCTCAAATCGGAAATCGCTGCCAAACTTTGGGGAACCGCCAGAAAATATGAATACGAGCTGCAGTGGGATAAAGATGTTCGAAAGGCTGTGGAGCTTTTTTCAGATCAGGAGCGTTATTTGTCATTTTTAGCCCCGGCAGCTAAATAGCAAAAAAACAATCGGAATAATTAATTGATACAAAACCAAGGAGACGAATGAATGAGCAACAAGTACGTTTACAATTTCGGAGATGGAAAAGCAGACGGTGATGCGTCGATGAAGGAGCTACTGGGCGGAAAAGGCGCCAATCTCGCTGAAATGTCCAACATGGGGATCCCGGTTCCACCGGGGTTTACAATATCGACAGAAGTATGCAACCAGTATTATGAAACTAATGGCGAATACCTTGAAGAAGTTAAGCAGCAGGTAAAGCAAGGCGTTGAACAAATTGAAAAAATAATGGACGCAAAATTCGGAGACACAGAAAATCCGCTATTATTATCGGTTCGTTCGGGTGCGCCGGCTTCCATGCCTGGAATGATGGACACGGTATTAAACCTGGGATTAAATGATACCACAGTTCAGGGAATCATCAAAAAGTCGAACAACGAACGGTTCGGCTGGGATTCCTACCGCCGATTCGTACAGATGTATGGCGATGTGGTCATGGGATTGAAGCCGGAGAACAAAGAGGAAGAGGATCCCTTTGAAGTGATCATCGATCAGGTCAAAGAAAAAAAAGGCGTGGTCAACGACACCGATTTGGCTGCTGATGACTTGAAAGAACTGGTAAAATTATTTAAAGATGCCATTAAACAAAAAACCGGAGAAGATTTTCCCACTGATCCCTGGGAACAGCTTTGGGGTTCTATCGGCGCTGTGTTCAGTTCATGGAATAATCCCCGCGCCGTTAAATATCGCAAATTAAACAATATTCCGGCGCATTGGGGAACTGCGGTCAATGTTCAAGTGATGGTTTTCGGAAACATGGGAGATGATTGTGCGACCGGTGTGGCTTTTACCCGTGACCCGGCGACCGGTGAAAATATTTTTTATGGCGAATACCTGGTCAATGCTCAGGGTGAAGATGTCGTCGCCGGCACTCGAACGCCGCAACCTTTAAAAGCATCACGAAAAACTGAACAATCGCAGCAGGCTTTGGAAGAGATCATGCCCGAAGTTTACCAGCAATTGGAGGGCATTCAGCAAAAGCTGGAACAGCACTACAAAGACATGCAGGACATCGAGTTTACCATCCAAAAAAACCACCTTTGGATGTTACAAACTCGAAACGGAAAGCGAACTGCGGCGGCAGCGGTTCGAATTGCAGTTGAGATGGAAGAAGAGGGGTTAATCGACAAAAACACTGCTGTGATGCGAATTAAGCCAGAACAACTGGATCAATTGCTGCATCCGATGTTCGACCCAAAGGCTGAAAAAAATGTTATTGCCAGCGGTCTTCCAGCATCACCGGGAGCGGCAACGGGACAAATTGTTTTCCACTCCGACGAAGCCGAAGAGTGGGCAGCAAATGGTAAAGACGTTATTTTGGTGCGAATCGAAACGTCACCGGAAGATATCGGCGGAATGGACGTTGCCAAAGGTATTCTTACTGCGAGAGGCGGAATGACTTCTCATGCTGCTGTTGTCGCCCGCGGAATGGGAAAATGCTGCGTTGCTGGTTGTGGCGAATTAGAGATTAACTATAAAAATAAAACAATGAAAGTTAAAGGCGGCAAGACATACAAAGAAGGTGATTGGATTTCACTTGAAGGGTCCCAGGGTGTCGTCATTGAAGGAAAAGTCCCCACGGTTCAACCGGAATTATCCGGCACTTTCGGCAAGCTTATGCAATGGGCTGATAAAATCCGAAAATTGGGTGTGCGAACCAACGCTGATACGCCAAAAGATTCGACCGTCGCCAGAAATTTCGGCGCAGAAGGCATTGGTCTTTGTCGTACCGAACACATGTTTTTTGAGGGCGACCGAATTAAAGCCGTTCGCGAAATGATTCTGGCAGATAATGTAGAGGGCAGAAAAAAAGCGCTGGCAAAACTTCTCCCTTACCAACGCGATGACTTTTACGGCATTTTTAAAGCGATGCAAGATCTACCGGTCACCGTCCGAACATTGGACCCGCCGCTTCACGAGTTCCTGCCCCACGACGAAAAGGGTCAGGAAGAAATGGCGCGGGAAATGGGCATCTCCAGCGAAGAAGTGAAGGAAAGAGTGGAATCGCTTAACGAATTTAATCCCATGCTGGGGCATCGCGGTTGCCGGCTTGGGATCAGTTATCCGGAAATCACTGAAATGCAGACGCGGGCAATCATGGAAGCCGCCTGTCAGTTGAAAAAAGAGGGCTTCAATGTCTATCCCGAAATCATGATTCCCCTTATCGGAACCAAAGCCGAATTAGCAGATCAAAAGAAAGTGGTGATAAAGGTCGCTGAACAAGTGGAAAAGGAAATGGACGTAAAGGTCGATTATAAAGTCGGCACCATGATCGAAATTCCGCGCGCCGCATTAACCGCCGATGAAGTCGCTGAAGAAGCGGACTTTTTCTCATTTGGCACCAACGATCTCACCCAGATGGCATTTGGATTCAGCCGCGATGATGCCGGTAAATTTTTAATGGAATACCAGAACAAGGAAATTTTGCCTGACGATCCGTTTCAGACACTGGATCAAAAAGGTGTGGGGCAATTGGTCGAAATGGGCGTCAAAAAAGGCCGGTCAACCAAAGCTGATCTGAAAATCGGAATCTGCGGCGAACATGGCGGCGACCCGAGATCTATCGATTTCTGCCACCGGGTGGGTATGGATTACGTGAGTTGCTCGCCTTTTCGAGTACCCATCGCTCGCCTGGCAGCAGCGCAGGCTGTGCTTGTCAATGACAAATGACTTTGTTAATTATTAAGAAAACAAAACGACCGGATGGCCCAACTATAGGGGACGTCTGGTCGTTTTTTTTTAATTTAATATATCAGAATTTGAAAGTTGTCGCAGAAAAAAAAAGTACCGCAGCTTTCGCAGATGACAGAGATTTTAATCTGTGAAATCATCTGTGAAATCTGTGGTTGCTTTTCATTAATTAATTCGCGAAGCTATGTTCTATGGTTCAGGAGTGTTCAAATGAAAACAGAAATAATCAGCCACATCGGCGAACATTTTCAGGAATACACCAAATATCAATATTTTATCGAACCCAGCCGTCTGAGTACGGGAGCTCCGATACCTTCGCCGGAAAAACCGGTTGAAGAAAAGGCAGACATACTTCCGCTGTCAAATGGAGATCACATACTTGCTGAACGAAACCCCTCGCTATCAACGATAATAAAAAATCGCCGCTCGCAACGGAATTTTAAAACCAATGCGATCACTACCGAAGAATTATCAGCATTGCTCTGGGCAACGCAGGGTGTGATTGAATCGGGTCGGGGATATTCACTGAGGACAGCTCCCTCTGCCGGCGCTCGTCATCCACTGGAAACTTATCTGAACTGTGTACAGGTAGATGGCATTGCAGAAGGCTTGTACCGCTATCAACCGCTGATGAATAAATTGGTTCAACTTTCTACCGGTTCCGTAATTAAACAATTATTAACTTCAGCCGGACTGGGTCAGCACATGTTCAATCGCTGCGCCGTTTCATTTATCTGGACCGCAGTTATCGAACGAAGTCGTTGGAAATATCAGCAGCGAGCGTTTCGATATATTTATCTCGACGCCGGTCATGTTTGCCAAAATCTTTATCTAAGCTCTGAAGCGCTGGGGCTCGGTTGCTGTGCTGTCGCGGCGTTTGACGATGATGCTGTAAACGAGATTGTTGGCGTTGATGGAAAAGAGGAGTTCGCCATTTACATGGCGACAGTGGGAAAAATTTAGCGCGACCTGGAGCGATAAAAAAAAAGGGAAACCGGGGTTCAAAGTTGCTTTTTCAAGGTTGCGATCCCGGATTTCCCTGCGCCAGCTTGATGCAGCTCATGATGTCAGCGCATTCTCATCGTTGCAGTTTAGTTTGTCATAGAAGCACTTATTAGGTCTACAATTTTTATGCCACTGTAAATTAATTCGAAAGGTATTTTCAACCAGATCGCTGCTATTGATAACGAGACCGCTTTGCAAGTTTAACATGTTGTAAAATAAAAAATAAAATTCAGGGATTGCTGTCAGTAACAATTTAATTTTCATAAAAACAGCGCACTCCACCTATAGGTTTGACT
>DSAU01000275.1 GCA_011046315.1 bacterium | reverse complement strand
TATCTCTCAGCGAGCAAAGGATATGATAAGCGCCTGGCAGATCAGAAACTGGCCGTCAAATCAAGTTGAACTTTTCTACCAATTGATCAGATATGTTATCTTGCCTAAATCATATTAATCTCATCCGATACTTGATCGTCTGGCGTGTCAACGGTTCTCTGGTATTTTTGCCGCATTTTTTTTCACTTGATATTTCCAATATTCTGGGATCAATCATTAGTAATCGTCTTCCGACCAGCGAAAAAAAAATGTGGCACAAATTACTTGAGCCACTGAACAAAATCATTGAAATATTAAACTCGAAATCAAATCGGCCCAAAACTATCCAATTTCCGGAATCACCCTGGCCCTTGAATGCCGTCATCTTTTCATATCCTCAAAAAAGAACTTTCGGACGTGATGAATTGATCTTTTGGGAATTAAAACTGTTCGGTGAGCACGCTGATCACGGATTATTTCTGGAAGTTATTCTGCCAGCAATGGAAGAAGCCAGTATGACAACTAATCAAAAGTGGAATCAGCGCAATCGATTATGGGGACGATTCGACATTGAAAATATTTTTGTCGCCAGAGGATTAAAGTGGGAACCACTGGTAACTGAAGGGAAATTAGATGTAAAATATCGCGCCCATCCGAAACAGTGGCTGGAAAAATTAATCCTTGCGCCGCGCATGGATAATAATTTTCAAAAAATAAATTGGATCAGCCCCTGCGATCTCAATAAAAATCTGCCAAGTTTCTACGCGCTCGATCTACCCGACGAAAAACAAAAACTAAAATTTATCAAGGCTCCCCCAATGTCGTTCATTCTGCACAGCTTGGTTCAAAGGATAACTGAGATCTTGTCTTTAGAAAATAGAAAAGACGTCAACATTGAAGATATTATGAGTCAACCAGAGCGATCCGCCTTTTTAAATATTTTTCGACAATCGCTACGGATATCAATTCTTCAAAAAAAATTGAGAAAAACGCCGGTTAGCTGGCCCGGCATTTTTTTTGGTTGGCAACAATTCTCGCCAATTCCAAAACCTATCATCCCCTATCTCAATATTGCATCGATATTACACATCGGCAACAATACGCACTATGGTTGCGGAACGTTCGAAATTCGCTGACAAAATCTCACCGCTAAAGTTTTCGAATATTAGCAACTGCGCCATCGATTCCGATTATATGCTCTTCAACCGTGAGATCATGCCGATTGGAATGCTGAACCGCTTGTTGCGCAATCATGGTCAAACCGCCGCAGCACGGCACCTGCATGCGTGCCACGATCACTTTGGGTATTGAAGGATTCTTTAAAATCTCACCCAACTTGGCGGCATAATTACGCGTATCGTCCAACTTTGGGCAGCCAACCACGACACTACGACCACGGAGATAACGCCAGTGAACATCAGCAGAGGCAATGGGACCGCAGGTACTCATGAGCACCAATTCTTTGTCTCTGAAAAATGAAGCTCCCGGCTGAACCAGGTGTAATTGCACCGGCCACTGAGCCAACTCAGATGGAATCGCCTGCACCGGCATACTACTATTAACCGCTGTTCGCTGTTGAGCCGGTTTATTTTCGCGCGCTCGCGAACCCGGACAACCAAGGTGGAGATGTTGCTCTTCTTCCTCATGCTCGTGTTGTTTTTGAGCTTCCTCCATCCGCCATACAGCCTCAATCCCCTGCGTTTCCAGAAGATGACGTCGGGTTGCCTCCTCGTCAAAGGGAACCGTTTCTCTTTCCTCAATAGTCAACGCGCCGGTTGGACAGGCGCCAATACAGTCCCCAAATCCATCGCAAAAATCTTCTTTAACCAACCTGGCTTTCCCATCGATAATCTGCAAGGCCCCTTCAGAGCAGCCTACCACGCAATCGCCACAGCCATCACAAAGCTCTTCGTTTATTTTAATAATTTTTCGGTCCATTGGAATTTCCTCTAAAATAATTCTTTAATTGGTGCAAATATACATAATAGTTTTGACACTTGCTTTGACAAAAGTCAAGAACAATAAAATTTAATTGTCTTTATGGAAACTATCTCTGAAAATTATTTAACCCATGAACATCCAACATCGTTTCAGAAAGAGCGAATACCATAACTCTGTTTTTGCGAGCTGTGTTGTCAGGAAATTGACGTATACTAATCAAACTTTAAATCTTGAATTGTAGATAATGAAGGAATAGTGAGGGAATCCGTATGTTTTTTTTCGAAGGATCGCTGCTACAACACTGGTTTTAAGATTATTGCTTTTCAGAGCTGAGATCGTCTGCCAATTTAATTATTGATTGATCCAACCCGATAATTCAAAAAACTATTTATTGAAAAACGCAAACAAAATAGCCATTATCGCGCCGATCTGACCTACCCAAAAAATGAACATCCACTTGATCAAATTAGCCTGGCTTTTATGGATTTGGACTAACAATTTGTTGTCATTCTCGTTCATCTGTTTGCTTAGTTCTGCCACTTCACTGGTAATTCGCTCGTTGACTTTGGAAATTTCTGATGAAAGCCTCTCATTAACCCTGGAGATCTCCTCTGAAAGCCTTTCATTAACTTTGGAAATCTCCTCTGAAAGCCTCTCATTAACCCTGGAAATCCCCTCTGAAAGCCTCTCATTAACTTTAGAAATTTCCAATGAAAGCCTACGCTCGAACTTTTCTTCAACGAACAGAAGAATATCTTCTTTTTGGTCTTGCTTAACTTGATTCAACAATCTGATGAGTGAATCAGCGCCATCATCCCCTAGAACAGTTTTTAAAGGTTTTTCAACAGTTACTATCGGCATATTTGATCCTTTGCTTTTTCTATTCTAATAATAAATATAACAAAAATTTTGATGAAAGCAAGAAAAAAATAAATCTTGAAACTTTTTTCTAACCGCCCGAAACCTGTTCCAAACCAGCCTTGCTCACAATCAAAATCGAGTTGCCTGATTCTTCAATAAAACCTTCTTTTTTTAAAAAATTCAGCGCTCGCGACAATGTTTCCGGAATTGTTCCCAACATAGCCGATAGGTCTTTTTTAGAAAAATTAAGAGTGCAGCTCAGTTTGCCGTTTTTTGTTTTTGAATTAGTCAGTAAAAAATTTGCCAATCGAGACCGCACATCACGCAGCGAAATTTCATCGATCTTGTCTACCAATTGACGAATCCGCCTTGAATAGGCTCTCATAATATGAAAAGTGATTTCAGGAAAACAACGCAACACATCGAGAAATTTTTCTTTTGAAAATCTGAGTAACTGAGTATTTTCAAGCGCCTGACAATAAGCGGGATAGGTATCAAACTCAAAAATTACCGCTTCTGCAACCAGATCGCCCGCAAGCTGAATGTGAAGGATCTTTTCGTTTCCGCCAGCGGATAATTTATAAATTTTAACCATTCCAGATACCATGATATAAAAAGCAGTAGCCGGTTGACCCTCGTTAAAAACATGTTCACCTTTAGCCACCTGTCGCAGAGAAGTACAGGCTTCAACGACTTCAATTTGTTCAGCATCCAAGGATTGGAATAAAAAAGCTTGTGATAATAACTGATATATATCCATTATATATCCATTTCATCAATCCGATTTTATCAGCATCGTTAAATAGCGATTAACTGGGTAGCTGAAAAAACAACCACAATTGCTACGGACAATCCATCTTTGTGGATTAATGTTTAAGCTTATTCAAAGCCAGCAATGGTTTTTATATATTGTGAGCGAATAAAACTTTTTGATTGGGGACTGTTATTTTGATTTAATTTTCCCCTAAACTCTGTCGCCGAATTAAAACCATGATCTTTCATCCACAATTCAACTCCGCTGAGTAACTTCCCGATCTCGTCCAATCCCTTTTGATAGAACAGCGAAGCAATCTGTACTGCGTTGGCGCCTACAAGTAGTTGCTTAATAATGCCTTTGGCGTCGCGTATATTGCCGGAAGCGGCAATATCAAAATTGCGATTACCAGATAGCAGCGCGACCCAACGCAGTGTATTATCAAATCCCAACGGATCGTTGAATGACGGCTTTGTCTTTATTTCCATTTTACTCACATTAATTTCTGGTTGAATAAACCGGTTGAACAAAACCAACCCATCTGCGCCATTTTCGTCCAACATTTTTGAAAAGTGAGCAAACGAAGTGAAATAAGGCGACAGTTTCAGCGCTACCGGAATGGTGACCTGTTGTTTTACAGTCTTGAGCACATCCACATAAATGTATTCTAAATCAATACTTGATTTATCGTCATCAAATGGTAACACGAAAAAATTCAACTCCAACGCATCGGCGCCGGCAGCTTCGATTTGCTTTGCATAACTGATCCACCACTTTGAGGTGTAACAGTTAACGCTGGCAATCACAGGAATTGAGACCTGTTTCTTTGCTTGCCTGATGTTTTCCAAATATTCACGAGGCCCGATTGACATTTCAATTTCAGCGCGAAGATAATCCAGCACTTCGGTGTGCATACCCACGCTATCTGCCACGCCGCCATCCATTTCACGAATCTGTTCTTCAAAGAGTGATTTCATCACTACAGCGCCGGCGCCGGCTTGTTCACATTTTTGAATTTGTTCAGCAGTTTTGGTGAGTCCGCAACTGGCAACTATAACCGGGTTTTTAAGAGTCAATCCAAGATATTGCGTCGACAGATCCATATTAACGATTCTCCTGAAATAGGTAAAAATAGTATCCTTTTAAATTGATAAACAACAAAACAATATAACTTATCAGAAATAAAAAGTCAAGTCAATTTTCGACGCAGACGTATGATCTCAGTTACTGGTGGAATACTGATGCCATCGCTTGATGATTTGATTATTTGAGAGATGATAAAATTTTTAAATAGAGCCAGCTATTTTAAATATTTTTTACAAACAAAGCGATGGCATCAGTTTCTATTTCCACCAATAACTGAGACAATAATTGACCGCTATCGAAAAAATTGCTGTTCAGCTATTGGGGATAAAAAGTTAAATGTAAAGTTGCCACTGATCAGAATGGAATGGGAATCTTTCCAACTTGATTTAAAAAAAATTATACACTTTCCAGCTTAATCCGGCGCAACCGCAGCGCGTTTGAAACCACGGTCACACTGCTCATTGCCATCGCCGCTGCCGCTACCATTGGATTGAGCAGGATTCCCCAGAACGGATACAGCAAACCGGCAGCAATGGGAATTCCCATCACATTGTAAATAAAAGATCCAAACAGATTTTGCTTGATATTGCGCATGGTGGCTCGGCTCAACTGAATTGCAGCGGCAACGCTGTTAAGATTTCCTTTGACAAGTGTAATGTCGCTGGCTTCGATCGCGATATCCGTCCCCGTACCAATGGCGATCCCAACGTCGGCTTGCACCAGCGCCGGCGCGTCATTGATGCCATCTCCGACCATGGCAACTATTTTCTCGCTCTGCTGCATTTTTTTTACCACTTCCACTTTCTGCTCGGGCAAAACTCCGGACACAACCCGGTCGATGCCAACTTTTTGGGCAATCGCATTCGCTGTCCTCTCATTATCGCCAGTGACTATCACAATTTCAAGTCCCATATTTTGAAGCGTTGACACCGCTGCGGCAGAATCTTTTTTTAACGTATCTGAAATAGCCAATAGTCCTGCCAGTTCATTATTCACTGAAATAAAGATAGTTGTTTTTCCCTGGCTATTTAAATCGATAACCAACTTCTCCAGTGCATCGATTTTGATGCCATATTTTGTCATTAATTTCTGATTGCCCATGACTATCTTTTTGCCATCCAAATGGGCTTCAATACCATGTCCCGGCAGGGCTCGAAATTGCTGCGTCTCGACAAGCTCGACCTCATTTTGCTGTGCATACTGCCGTATTGCTTGAGCCAACGGGTGTTCAGAGCTATGCTCCACCGAAGCCGCAATTTTTAAAATATGCAATTTCTCAAATCCTTTTGCCGGAATAATATCGGTCAAGGCAGGTTTTCCGGAAGTAATTGTGCCGGTTTTATCCAGAATCACTGTCTTAATTTTATGGGCAGTTTCCAATGCTTCCGCGCTTTTAATTAATATTCCATTTTCAGCGCCCTTGCCGGTTCCCACCATAATCGAGGTTGGCGTAGCCAATCCCAACGCACAGGGACATGCGATGATCAGCACAGTCACAAACGTGATCAACGCAAAATTCAGTTGGGGTGAAGGACCAAAAAAGTACCAGACTAAAAATGTGACAATCGCAATCACAATGACCACCGGAACAAAAATACTGGCGACCAGATCCGCCATTCGTTGTATTGGCGCTTTAGATGCCTGAGCATTTTCTACCAACTGGATGATTTGCGAAAGAGTCGTATTCTTGCCAACTCGTGTTGCTTTAAATTGAAATGAGCCGGACTGGTTTATGGTTGCGCCGATGACCGTATCACCAGTGGACTTTTCCACCGGCATTGATTCACCGGTTAACATTGATTCATCAACCGTTGAGCTTCCTTTTAGCAGCTCTCCATCGACTGGAATCTTTTCACCGGGGCGAACCAGTACCACATCTCCCAATTGCACCTTATCAATGGGAATCTGATATTCTTTTCCAGCTTTAATTACACGAGCAGTTTGCGGTTGCAACCCCATTAACCGAACGATTGCTTGTGAGGTTTTACCTTTTGCTTTAGCTTCCAGCAGCCTGCCCAACAGGATCAAAGTGATAATCACAGCAGCGCTGTCATAATACACGTGCCTCATATTTTCCGGTAAAAAATCAGCAAAGAATGTTGCTACAATCGAATAAATATAAGCAGCGCCGGTTCCGATGGCGATCAGACTGTTCATATCCGCGGTGCGGTTTTTTAATGCTTTCCAGCCGCGGATATAAAATTCGACCCCAGAGTAAAACACAACCATCGAAGTGAGCACAAACAGACCGATCCAGCGAATCTGTTGAGGGATGATTTGAACAAATACAAAAAATTCGGACATTGATCCAACCAGAATAATCGCTGCCAACACCGCGCTGATTGTCAGTTTGCGCAACAACTGCTGTGACTGTTGCGCCGTATCTGCCAGCGCGCCCTGCCCTGTCCGATCATCAGTTTCGGCTTCTGCCTCATATCCGACAGAACCTACAGCGCTAAGCAGTGTTTCGACGTCCACTTCTGCGGCAAGATAGGAAACTCGAGCCCGTTCTGTGTTGAGATTGACATTAACATTAACCACACCCGGCAATTGTTCCAGCTTTTGCTCAATCCGGCGCACACAACTTGCGCAGTGCATCCCTTTAATGATAAGATTCACCAACGACAATTCGACTTCATAACCTGTTTGTTTGACCGCATCGATGAGCTTTTGAATATCTGCCCGTTGCGAATCCATTTCAACATAGGCGCTCTGGTTGGTCAAATTTACCGTGGCTGAATTTACAGCCTCGACGTTTTTCAGAGCCTTCTCCACCCGATTGACGCACGAGGCGCAGTGCATTCCCTTTATCGATAGTTTAACTTTTTTCACTGCTTTGTTCATCGAATCATTTCTCATAGTTTAGTACCATAAAAATTAGTTCAAATCAATCCTGATGGTAAAATTTTTTACAAATGAAATGTACCAATATTAGATCGATTTCAAGCCAAAATGGTTCATTAATATTCTTGATAAATCTTCAACTCATACTTGCAATTTTCATTCAATTGTTGTATATTTGCCGATCGAAATAATTAACTGGCAGCTATTAAATGACCGATGAATAGAAACAAACAAGCCGTTCACTTTAAAAACAGATCAACAAAAGTGCAATACTGCTGCTGATTTCCCAGTAAACACTTGGGAAAAAATCTTATAGAAATATGGCACAATATATGCAAATACGCGATTAACAAATAATCCTTTTGGCTCAACCAAAATTGATTTGAAACGAAAAAGGAGAAGAAAACATGGTCATCAAATTTAAACCAACAGCGAGCACACTGACAATTCTGCTGATGTTGCTGTCTTTTGTCAGCGCCGTTGACGCTCAGGATATTTCAGAAGAAATTACAATCATCGGTCAGGTGCTCGAAGCAGAGTACGGCGAAAATGACAGTCTGACATCAGTTGTCATCAATGTCATTATCACACCCCAAGATAGCGCCGCCGAAGAAAGCATCGTAAATTACTGGGTGGTCCGAGATGAAGTCGGAATCCAAATGTTAAAACTGGTCGGCGAAACAGTGGAAGCGACCGGAACAGTGGAAATTGATGAAGATGGGAATTTTAATTTTTATGTAAAAAAGTACCGAGTCATAAAAAAGGAATAATCCCCCGGCTATTACTGCAAAACATTGAGTTGAGCAACAGGTTGTTGCTTAGTTTGACAAGTTGAAATTGTTGGGTAAAGTACCAACGGATTCTTAGTCTTTAGCTGGATGAAATTTTAGATTTAAAAAACTGAACTTTTTCCGTAGTTATGGATAGAAAAATGACTGAAATGATTGATTCAAATTTGTTTAGCTGGCTAATTTTACCGTTATTAATTTTTTTCGCCAGGATCACCGATGTATCAATCGGTACGCTGCGTATCATGTTTATTGGTCGAAACAAGAGGACATTGGCAGCCACGCTCGGCTTTTTCGAAGTGCTGATCTGGTTACTGGCGATCAGACAGATTTTTAATAATCTCAATAATTTTATGTGCTACTTAACATACGCCGGTGGTTTTGCGACTGGTAGTTTTGTCGGAATGTGGATCGAGCAAAAATTAGCAATTGGTATTCAGGTCGTCCGGATTATCACCCGAAAAGATGCACAAAAATTGATTACCCATCTTCGCGAAGCCGGCTATGGCATTACAGTGATCAATGGTCAGGGAGCCACCGGCAGAGTTAAATTAATTTTCACAACCATCCAACGGAAAGATTTAAAGTGTGTAATTGGTGCGATCAAACATTTTAATCCCAAAGCTTTTTATTCGGTAGAAGATATTCGATCGGCAGCCGAAGGTATTTTTCCGAACAATGGTTCACGCCGAAAGTTTCGAATGTTGAAAATTTTCAGAATTGAGAAAAAGAAATGATCGGACAATTTTTTGCTTTTTTGTGTTTTGACAAATTAATTGTAGCAAATTAAACCTTTATTTTTATCGTTTATTTTCAGCAACCGTTTAAAAAAATCAACTTTCAACTGAATATTAGTAGCACGATTTTGTTCCCAATTTGAACGATTTCTAAAACCATAGCGCGGCTAAACCGCAAAATTAAACACCGAAAAACACCGAATGTCCCTGAAAAACTATTTTAAAAAAAACATTTCGGACGATTTCGGTGTTTTCAGTGTTTATATAAAAATGTTTTTGCAAAAAAGTGCAAGATTAATTTGGTAATAGAACAGATTGTGCAGAGAAAAATTTTCAATTACAAAACATAAAAAACCCGGGTATCCTCTCAACTTTCTCAAGTATCGTGGTTGATGATTAAAGCAATGCATGTTTTTCATTTAATGTGTGCCCGGTGAAAAGCTGTTTTTTCTTTTATTTCCAAAATGTTTCTGGCTGCAGTAAATTGTCTTTTTTAGATTTAATATATTTTCCAGTCTCCCAACAATTTCAAAACATGGTGAAGGCTATGAAAGATAATAACGACATCCCAAAAGCAACCACCAATTCACAATCTCAAAATAAAAACAATGATCAATTTGAATTAACTGAAGCTGAACCTCAGGGACAAGCTCGAAACGAAAATCAGTTTATTCTTCTTGATGGGGCGACGCCCAACATTGTCACTATGACTAAACAATTGGAAAGTCAAAAAAGACTGGCGTCCAACATTGATCTGCCGCTCGACGCTCGTATCGAAGCGTTTGAAGATATTATGGAGTCTGAAGTCGGCGACACCAGCATGAGCCGGGCGAGAAATTTGGAACGAGAAATCGGACTTCGCCAGATATTTCTTAAATTTGAAGGCGGTAATCCAACCGGCACTCAGAAAGACCGCATTTCATTTAAACAGATTATGGACGCTCTGCGCCGTGGATTCGACGCTATCACTGTGGCAACTTGTGGGAACTATGGCTCTGCTATTGCATTCGCGGCAATGTTGGCAGGGATCAAGTGTTATATTTACATTCCGGAAAATTACCACACAAAACGTACCAAAGAAATCGCCAATTTTGGTGCAGAAATCATTCGCGTTCCTGGTGATTATGAACAGGCGGTTGAATTTTCTCGCCAACGGTCAGAGAAGGACGAAATTTATGACGCCAATCCCGGCGGCGCCAATACGATCATCCAGCTTCAGGCTTATGGTGAAATTGCCTATGAAATCTATGATGAATTGCGCGATGCTCCTTCGATTGTTGCTGTACCGGTATCCAACGGTACCACACTGACAGGCGTTTACAAAGGTTTTCAAAGTCTTTATCGCCGGGGCAAGACCTCCAAAATTCCTCGAATTGTCGCCGGATCATCGTATGGTAAAAATCCTATTGTTCAGGCTTTTATTAAAAATTTGACCAACTGCAGCGACTTGAAGCGTGAAAAAATTAAAGAGACATCGATCAACGAACCATTGGTCAATTGGCACTCGATCGATGGAGATCTGGCGCTGGATGCCGTCCGCATCACCGATGGTTGGGCTGCCAATGTCAGCGATAAAAATATGCTCTATTACTCAAAAATGCTGCGGGCTATCGAGGGACTTAACACTCTTCCAGCTTCCACTGCTGGTTTGGTTGCGCTGGTCGATCACCATAAAAAGGAACCATTATCCAATGACCGTTACGTTGTCATTTTAACCGGGAGAAAATAATGAGCCCAATGCCTGAAGGAAATGCGATTATATATTGTGAAGGCGCTTTTGCCACACCCAATGGAAAAACAGCTCATGGACTGATTCGGCGCACAGAACGCTACCGAGTACTGTCTGTAATCGATTCCCGCTATGCTGGAAAAGATGCCGGCAAAATTTTAGATGGAATAGCAAAAAACATCCCAATTTTCTCAGACCTCGACACTGCTTTTACTCATGCTATCGCTAATGGACCGCCTGCCTCCCATTTTGTAATCGGACTGGCGCCCGACGGTGGCAGACTGAGTCCTTCTGCTCGCGCTGATGTAATCAAGGCAATCCAAATGGGATTGAACGTCGATTCCGGATTGCATGATTTTCTGAGTGAGGATAGCGAGCTTGTCAGGTTGGCGAAAAAACATCAGGTTCAATTGCGCGATGTTCGCAAGACGCCGCCTCGAAATCAATTACATTTTTTTGAAGGAAAAATCGAACAGGTTGATTCTTTCAAAATCGCTGTACTGGGCACAGACTCTGCCATCGGAAAACGAACAACAGCATGGATGTTGGTGGATGGTTTGCGCAATGCAGGTTACTCGGCAGAGCTTATCGGAACCGGTCAAACCGCCTGGATGCAAGGCGCACATTACAGCCTGATGTTGGATTCGCTGATCAACGATTTTCTCACCGGTGAAATCGAACACGCTGTCTGGTCAGCGTGGAATGACCTCCATCCGGATTTTATTGTTATCGAAGGACAGGGCAGCCTTTTAAATCCAGCCTATCCGGGCGGATATGAGATTTTAGCTGCTGCCAGACCAGACGCAGTGATTTTACAACATGCGCCCACCCGCCGGACTTATGATGGATTTCCGAATTATCACATTCAACCGCTGGAAAAACAAATAACAGCGATTGAAATGGTCTCCGAAAAACCAGTGATCGCCATCGCCATCAATCATGAAGGTTTATCGCAAGTGGAAATACCGATCGTTTGCCGACAGATTAATCAACAAACAACACTGCCTGCGGCAGATGTTCTGGTCAATGGCGCGACAGGAATTGTTTCCACAATTCTTCAATTCAAAACCGAAAGCTCGAAAAATGAAAAAACAAAAGCAACATAAAAATGACTTAGCAGGCAAAATCAGCTTTGAAGATTTGATCGTCATTAGCTCATTGGAAGTGGGACCGGTTCGGGTGGAAAAAAAACGACTGATAGCGCCGTACCGGATTATCTCAGAGCAGGGCGAAGATGTTATCAATCTCGAATACAGTTACGAAGAGGATGTATTTGATCCTGCTGAAATCACATCGATTAACCTGGCGAATATGATCGCAGCCCAGGTTGCTTTGAATTATGGTTTGTTTTGCAGAGAAATTATTTTTCACGGAATATTCGATAAAAATGATCGTCTGTTTATCAAAGATATGGCGCTTAACACGGCTCGGGAAATCTACGTTAAAAAATTTTTAGAAGCCAACCCATTTCTCGTCAAGCCATTTGATCAACTCCCACATATCAAACAAAAAAACTATTTAAATTCAAAACTCGTTTTCCCGGATGTCTCTACCGAAACACCTGGTAATGATACTGCTGAAAACCAGCCTTCAACAGTTTGGCAGGTTTCACCAATCAGGTATTGCGTTCTCAGCAGCGGAGGAAAAGACAGTTTGCTAAGCTTCAGCTTGTTGCGAGAGCTAGGAATGGAAACCCACTCGATATTTATTAACGAATCCGGGCGTCACTGGTACACTGCGCTCAACGCGTATCGTTTTTTTAAGACAAACTATCCGGAAACGTGCCGGGTGTGGATGAATGCAGATCGGGTATTTTCCCGAATGCTGCATCATCTTCCTTTTATCCGAGCAGATTTTTCACGCATTCGTTCCGATGATTATCCAATCCGGTTATGGACAGTGGCGGTTTTTCTTTTCGGCGCGCTGCCGTTGCTGCGAAAAAGAGGTATCGGCAGGCTGGTTATCGGAGATGAATATGATACCACCCGTAAGCTAAACTATCGCGGTATCACCCATTATGACGGGCTTTATGATCAAAGCCGATATTTCGATAATGCATTGACGCGTTATTTTATCAAAAAAGGCTGGTCAGTGCGGCAATTGTCAGTGCTGCGCCCGTTGTCCGAGATGTTAATCCAAAAAATATTGGTGGAACGCTATCCCGAGCATCAGCAACATCAGGTTTCATGCCACGCCACTCATATCGAAGGCGATCGTGTCAAACCCTGCGGAAAATGTGAAAAGTGCCGTCGAATTGTCGGGATGCTATCGGCGTTGGGCGCTGATCCTGCTCGCTGCGGTTATAGACCACAACAAATAACAGAAAGCCTCCATTCTATCACTATCAAAGGGCTGCATCAAGAAGCTGAAGGCGCCAAGCATTTAATGTACCTGTTGATCAAAAAAGGATTAATTTCCCCTGTTGCTGATGCGGAACTAAAACAGCTTTATCACCCAGAAATCTTGAAATTGCGCTTTGATCGGCAGCGCGCGCCCGTAGTCGAGATTCCGAAAGAGTTGCGAGAAAGTTTATTCAAAATATTTCTCAATCATGCTGACGGCGCGCTAATTCGTGAAGCGCGAAAATGGCAACCGTTTGATTCGCTTGCCGAACAGAAAGCTAACCCTGACGAGCCATTCCCGTCGCTTGTTGCTCCGTTTGCCAACATTAACACTCAACCACAATCAGCAGCAACCAAAACCAAAATGAAACACCTGCTCGGAGAATTAACCTGGCCTGAAGCCAGACAACGGTTTAAAGAAGTGGATGTCGCGCTATTGCCCGTGGGGTCGATAGAACAACACGGAACCCATTTGCCGCTTGATACTGACAGCTACGATGCTGCATATCTGGCTGAAAAAATCGCTGAGCATTGCAGCGATCCCAAACCGCTGGTTTTACCGCTGATTCCGTATGGTGTATCTTATCATCATGACGACTTTACTGGAACGATTAGCATCACTAACCAGACGCTTTCCCAACTGGTCTATGAAATCGGCATGTGCGCAGCGCATAATGGAATTAAAAAGCTGGTTATCATTAATGGCCATGGCGGTAACGGACCGGCGCTACAATTTGCTGCCCAGATGATCAACCGCGATGCCAGAATTTTTACCTGTGTCGATTCTGGAGAAACCAGCGACACCGATATCGACGCCATAATTGAAACGCCAAATGATGTTCACGCCGGCGAGATTGAAACCAGCACCACACTTGCCACCCGACCCGATCTGGTTGATATGCAAAAAGCCAAAAAATTCATCCCCCATTTCTCCAGCCGTTACCTGAATTTTAGCTCAAAACGCAGCGTTGAATGGTACGCCAGAACTGCTAAAATATCTTCATCCGGAGTAATGGGAGATCCTTCCAAAGCCAGTATCGAAAAGGGAGAACGTATCTGGGAAGTGATGATTAAAAATCTGGTTGAATTTGTAGAGCAACTCAAAAATATGACGCTTGCCGAAATTTATGAGAAAAAATATTAAGCGATTTGTTATTGATGCTTCAAAGTAACAACGTTTGTCTTTCAAATAATCAGACAAAATTGTCCCATAAAAAAAATATCAAATCATCAACTGCCATGAAAATAATTGACATTCGAGCAACGCAAGTCAACATGCGACTACGCGAGCCCTATACCATTGCTTATGAAAAATATGACTCAGCAACGAATATTTTTTTAGAGGCGCTGACTGATCGCAACATTGTCGGCTTTGGTTGTGCCGCACCCGACGAGCATGTTACCGGAGAAACCGCGGAAACCATCTTGGCTGATGTTGAAAATATCGTCCGAACTGTCATCAAGGGCGTTGACCCGCTGCGAAGCTCACAAATTATGGAAAAGCTCAAAATTCATCTTGCAAACCACCCCTGCGTTCTGGCAGCAGTGGACATGGCTTTGTACGATATACTCGGTAAAGTCAGCCGGTTACCGGTTTGGAAAATTTTGGGAGGCTTTCGGGATTGTTTCATAACCAGTGTTACCATCGGAATCCTTTCTCGAAAAGAAACTGTTCACCGGGCAAAAATGTTTGTCCAACAAGGCTTCAAATCGCTGAAAATCAAAGGCGGACTCAATGTGGAAGCTGATATTTCGAGGGTTATTCACGTCCGGGAAGCAGTCGGAAAAAGGGTGGAAATCCGCTTTGACGCCAACCAGGGTTATTCCGTTGAACAGGCATTGCAGTTCTTTGACGCTACCCGCCAAGCCAATGTTGAACTTATTGAACAACCGACCCCAAAAGGCAAACCGGATTTGTTGGGGCGGATTACCCGCGCCACCACGATACCGATCATGGCAGACGAAAGCCTGGTTACTTTAAGGGACGCATTCCGGCTGGCAAAAGACGACCTCATCGACATGGTTAATGTCAAACTGCAGAAAGTCGGCGGTATCGGCGAGGCGTTGCAAATTAATTCAATGGCGCGAGCTGCCGGACTGGAAGTCATGGTCGGCTGCATGGATGAATCCGCGCTATCGATTGCCGCCGGATTACATTTTGCGCTTGCCAGACCCAATGTTACTTACGCCGATCTTGACGGCCATTTAGACCTCATCGACGACCCGGCAGACGGCGCGGTTATTTTAAAAAACGGAATACTTTACCCCAATAACACACCGGGACTGGGGTTCAATCCCAAACTATAACGCCTGGAATCGGATTTCAACTAAACATTTTACAATTGCGAACAGAACTTCAACTCCAAATTGCAATCGATTACCGTTCCTAATCAACATGAAACGATAAAACTTTCATTTTGCAAACTTCTCACTCTTATTTAGATTTCATATCGAATATTTTCCAACCCCGACGCCATTGATTTGCCATTAATTTAACCGGTTCGTCTCCAAATAACGAAATAAGATCAACCCTGAATTCAAATTATCTGCCTGATCAGGTAAAAATTTAATTAAATTATTTTAATTTTTAAAAAGTTACTTGTATTTTTCAAAAAAATTTTATATAATTATTTAAATTTAAAAGCTAATGTAAGAATAACTGAAACAATCACTTAATAT